>JAICHI010000207.1 GCA_025922735.1 Nitrososphaeraceae archaeon
ACTCAAATTGAGGATGCACAGGACATCGAGGCGCAGCTGATTCATAAGAGAGTAGGCGATGTTGTTGAGTTTACCGTAATCCGGGGAAGCTCCACTCAAGAGATTGAGGTTAAACTCGGTGCGAGGTGACTTGTCTAGCTACAAAAATGTTAGACATCAATTAAAGAATATTCATTTCTGGGTTAATTTGCTAAAAAATATTGCTAAAAAATATTCCTTATTATAAGGATTGAATTGATTGGCGAACTTTGATACTCAGCGCCCGTAGGCTATAAAGTATGCAGGATTGTTTGGCACGAAGGGAGCAACAATCACATGAGGCAACATGATCAAGCATATGGGATGGGTCGCGTCAAGACTTGACCAGGGTTCAGGTTGCATGTTTTATATCGGAAGGGCCCTATTGAAAGATGCATAATACGAGACTCCATCAGTAATTTTGGTGAAGCGCGGGACTGAGCCAAACAAGCATGATAGTGATCAGGTACGATGTATCGAAGATTCATGGACTGATGTAGTAATGTTGAAATTAATATTTGGTCACTTCGCTTAAGGAGGCTCTGCTTGAGAACCTCAGACTCGATGCATTGCGGTATGCGGTACACCGCCCAGTGCTCTGCTATATATAACCCATGTTGACTGAGTCTTCAATAAATTGCAATGTTGGACAAGAAAGTCTGTAAAAGACCTATGGACCTTTTCCATTAAAGCCTTCATGGAAAAGCCGTTGAGCCCTCTTACTCGTACCTCAACTCCTCTTATATATATGGAGTTAACCGACCGAGTTCTCTGTGCAACGACGCCCTTTCAATCAGATGCCCATGATTCTTCTCTGTACCCTTTAATGTCGCCCTCGCCCTACGCCTTCTCCTACTCAGGGTAGTTATGAAAACGTACTCCTATGAAACAAAACACAGACAGTGGCAGATAAAGTGTGCTAAGGTGATTGGCTTTTTCTTGCTATATAAAGGTGACAATTTTTAAAAAAATCTCCTTAAAAAGCCAGTTGTGGCGCCTCCAGAAAGCAGGTCTCCTCCTATGAAGAGTCCTATCGCCCCTGCCATTGTCAGCACCCAGACGATTTTATTCCATCCAAAGATCTTTTGGCCGTCAAGTCCCATGAAAGGTATCATGTTAAAGAATGCAATGAAGCCATTGAACCTCACTCCCACTAGTAGAATCGGGCTTGCAGAGTCGACAGCAGCAAGTACAAGGTAGACGCACAGGAAGCCTAAGCCCATTGCTAAGTTAGTGAGAGGCCCGATCAATGAAACCCTGCCGCTACGAGCCACACTGAGATTGCCACTTATCATGACCGCCCCCGGTGCTATGAATTTAAACGGAAAGAATGGGAGAGCAGAAATAGCCGTGATCACCGCGCCGTAGAACAATACACGAAATTCTGCCCAAGCCCTGTAGAACTGCGCAAGAAACTTGTGTCCTAGCTCGTGTATAATGAATGCGCTGATAAAGATAGCGAGGAAATCCCACCTGAACTGGAACCTGTACAAGGACATCCCAACTGCTGCTACTAGGGCGGTCGCTATCACCAAGTGAAGAATTTCGACCTTGGAGAAGCGAAGGTAAATCATATTGTAGAGAGAAGATCTAAACCGCACTTGTGGAGAACCAGCTCTTCCCTCTATACGCTCTAGAAATTCACGATCCTTTTCAGGTTGCTCAAGGTAATCCTGCAGAAAAAAGCAGTTATGGTTGGGAGGTAACCGATGAACAGAGCAGAAGGTCTCTTTGCAGTAGCGGCATTTGAAAGGCATTGATTCTATTGTGCCACACAAATCACAATGCATCTAGTGCATTATCCCATACGCATTGACCCCTATTAAACGAAGAGGATTATTGTTGTCTATTCATTGACGTGGTCAATGTCTTTTTTAATAAAAACCAAGCAGACCCTATCTCACCTTCTAATAGGTTCCCGAAGCAAGAATCTTTTTCGGACGATTGCTAACTTTGCATTGTCAGATCGGTCTCGACAAAAGTCTGAATTGCGGCCAGATTGTCTATTCTTGTGTATCCTCCCTCTCCTTTTTTTGCGAGTAATTGAACATTTTGCTACTGCAAGATTTGCCTCATGCATACGATATCAATGCAGTGATCACTAATTGCGCTCAAAATGGTGAGGTATTCAACCCCTATAGCTTAAGCTTAGCGACTCGTAAGTTTGATTTAAAAAATGTTATTCGCCGACTATTACGTCTGAATGGTGTTCGATATGATGCCTGTCAGCCTCATCCTTTGTCAGAAATTCCTTTGCGCAGTCCCTGCATCGGAAGGTTCCAGACTCATATTCAGACATCTGCCTGCAAGTATTGACCTAAGCTGATAATATATAGATATAACCAGCTGTTTTATTAGGCTACGCAACTATACCCCGATGTGATCAGATCTGAAAATAGATTATGAGCTTCTAAATTCACTATGTGAGGACGTTCTTGCAAAGCACAGCTCGATTAGATGGACAGGAATAGTAAATAAGAACGGTGTCATATTGGCACAGAAGACTAGAAAAGGGGTAGAGCTTCTGCTCTCCGAGGAGGAGAATGAAGAATATGCTGCAACAGCGATCGCCAGGCAAAAGACAAGGGGCAAGTTTGAACCCAAAATAGGCAAGATGCTGTACTCATTTGGTAGATATGAGCTACTGCACCGCGCTACGATGCCAATAAACGAAAACTATTATTTGTTAATGACTTTGGATGTTGAAGAAAGAAATTTCGACTCAATCATAATAGACGAGATCTTGCCAGTCATAACCAAAAGCAGGAGCCGCTTTGTAACTACCGATGATCTGGTCTGAGCTTCATGTATATGCATACGTTCCACTTTGCTTTACATACAACGTAGAGGAGGAAACAAAAATTAGCATTGAGAAATCATAATAGGAACATAACAGGAACAGGCTTGTCAGTACTTTGTATTATATGTTATTTTAGTTCGATTCGTAGATCTTTATCCGCCTCGCTCAACAACCCAGCTGACTACCGACTTTTACCTGTCTGAACCATCTTCTTCTTTCTTGTCATTTCACTCTGTCAAGATATTCTGGGTTATCCTGTATGGCCTTGTTATACGCCTTGTTTGTCAGCCTGTCAGCTTCTCTATTCTTTTCCCTTGGTACCCACTTGATCTCGATGTCCTGAAATTTGCTCTTAAGTATAAGTATCTG
>JAICHI010000208.1 GCA_025922735.1 Nitrososphaeraceae archaeon
AATACACAGTCTCTAAGTAATCGTATAGAATCTGATCTTGACAGGGTTGTCATGCGGCTTGAATTACTTGCAAGAGAACCTGGATTGCAAAAGGGTGAGCTAACCAGTCAAGAAACATCAACGTTGCTAAAGCAAGCAGACGCTCACATCAATTCCCGCATCACACCGATTGATACTCTCGGACTGCTAAATTCAAGCAACATCCTAGTAAACATCTCTCCGGATGAATTCCGTAGTTACATTGGCCTAGACAGATCGCAAACAGGATATGTAGAAGAGGTGAACAAGAGTTGGCAACCCTACGTCTCATCAGGCTTCGCTGGCGCCTTAGGGCGATATATTATCGCAATCGGCGTTCCAATAACTAATCTTGAAACTGGCAGTCATGTAGGTATCATTGCTACAGCACCTTTAACAACCAAATTCTTTGAGCGTTACGGCAATATCCTGAACGTAAATGCACAGTTTATCGTTGCACTTGATAGAGATGGAAAATACTTGACTGCTGCTCCGCCAGAGTTGGTGGGTAAGGATTTCTTTGGAGAAGAGGTTCAAAACCTTATGAATAGAAACCCGGATGTTTACAGACTCTATGAAAATGCAGTAAGATCCGGTGAGCCTGGCAGCGCCGTATTTGATGCTGGTTTTGGAGAGCGTTTCGCTACCGCATACCCCGTGGTATATGGACCTCAAGGCCAAATAATGACTGTAATTTTGTCGACGCCAACTGCAGCAATATATTCAGAGATAGAAAATGCATTATTCGTTCAGAAGTTACAGACAATAATTATTCTTATAGCCGCTACCTCTGCGATCTCTGCGCTAATCTTCTTTATTCTCAGACGTAACGTTGCACTTGAAAGAAAGGTAGAAGAAAGAACATCCGAATTGAGAACTGCTAATGAAGAACTCCGTATCCATGATAAGGTGCAAAAAGAATTTATCAATATAGCAGCTCATGAACTTAGAACACCAATAGTACCGATACTTAATCTTTCTGAATTACTGTATTCTAAAGTATTACTGTATTCCAACGTAAAAGGACAGCAACAAGAACAGGGACAAGAAGAACAAAGAGAAATGTTAGAGGTTATTCTTCGAAACGCGAACAGATTACTTCAACTTACAGAGGATATACTGGATGTTACAAGAATTGAAAGCCATACACTAAAGCTAAGGAAAGAGAGGTTCAATCTAAATGATGCAATATTAGATGTTATAGAGGATGATAGAAAGCAAATTACAAATGCTAATGTAAAGGTGATGTACGAACCCGGGAATAGTGTTACCGTGGTAGAAGCAGATAGACGGCGGCTGACCCAAGTTATTTCTAATCTGCTAAATAATGCCATCAAATTTACAAAAGAAGGTACTGTAACTGTTACTACTACTGTAAAGAGAAAAGATAATGGAGATGCAGGAGGAGAAATTGTTGTAGCTGTAAACGATACTGGTACTGGCATAGATCATGAGTTAATGCCAAGGTTATTCACAAAGTTTGCTACAAAATCATATCAGGGGACAGGACTTGGATTGTTCATATCAAAAAGTATAATCGAAGCACATGGAGGCAAAATGTGGGCTGAGAATAATAATTATGGTGATCAGGATATAAAACACAAAGGAGCCACATTTTACTTCACACTGCCAGTTGTGGATACGAATTAACAGACAAGAGAGGAGGAGGGGGCAAGATTAGTTAATGACCAACGACAATGATAAGAAAAATAAGCGAATCCTATTGGTAGATGATGAGCCGGATGTCACTTACACAGTAGAAAAAGTTTTAGAGAATAATGGATTTGTAGTATGTTCATATAACGATCCTACTTTGGCATTGTCTAATTTTAAACTTGGATCATATGATTTATTACTCCTTGATATTAGGATGCCAAAGATGAATGGCTTTGAATTATATCAGAAGATGAGGGAAATAGATAGTAATGTTAAGATCTGTTTCTTAACTGCTAGCGAATTGTTTTATGAAGAATATCGAAGACTTGATGTATATCCAAGAGTAAATAAGGAACGCTTTATCCAAAAGCCAATCAGAACCGAAGAGCTGATACATCAGCTAAATGAAATATTATATTCTTGTTAGATCAGATATAACACTATTATATTATCTCTCAATGAACAACATATCTTGGTTAGTTACATTAGGCACTTAGCTGTCGAAATGAAGACTGCTATTGTTAAGTACTGAATTTATCTTGCTGACAAGATATTCTCTCTTTACTGGCTTTTTGATAATATCGTTATATTTTATATCAGGCAATATGCTTACCAACTCTTCTGCTATATCAAGAGCAGAACAAAACATTATCTTCATATTTGGACTTATTGCTTTTATCCTATAGAATAGCTGAAGCCCATTTAATCTTGGCATCCTTACGTCCAAAAGTAATAACTGGTAGTGGGAAGAAGGGTCTGATAATTGTACAAAATGCTTTAGTGCTTCCTGAGGATCTGTAAAGGCTTCTACATTGTATCCTTCAACAGATAGGAGGCATTTGTAAGTAAAGAGTGCATCTGGTTCGTCGTCTACAACCATGATATTGGCAAAATATTTTTGCTGCTGCTTCTGTTGGCTCTGTTGCAGCAGTTGTGACGATTGTTGCTTGGCTTCGATATTTTTTAATTTGGGAGTTTCAGTGGACCTAAATATCTGATTGATGCTGTTGATATCTATTCCGGCAGCTGTATTCTTGCTCAATGCAGTATATACCGGATACAATTGACTAAAACCAATAGAATATCCCCTCGATTCTCTGAACTGATATTTATCAATAAAAGAGAATGATTTTACAATTTGATACAGATCTCCACCTATCACTATTCCATTTGGCTCTGCCATTGAGTTTATCTTTGCACAAATATTCATAGTAGAACCAAACAGATCTTCGCTTTTAGAACTTGTTGAAGTGGCAACTTCCACTCTACCATAATCTGCACTAATTCTATAGCTAACTGATGGCAGGTTCACAGAATGCAACTTTGCATTGATAATATCACGAGCTAATATCATCATAGTAAAGCATTCCAGTACATCTTTGAAAGCTGCTTCATTGGCAGGGTCTGAGCTGTCAGGAAAGTAAAATATCAAAGCATCTCCAGCATTCTTGACTATCTTTGCACCGTAGTTCTTTGCCAGGATTGCCATTGTATTAATGAATACT
>JAICHI010000209.1 GCA_025922735.1 Nitrososphaeraceae archaeon
ACTTGGATGCGATAAATGTCGGCTCTATCTTGGTCTCACTTGCAATCTCCACAAACATGTTAAAGTAGTCAGAGTCAAATATCTGACTTGCGAGCTCCTTGTTGAGATTATATTTCTTGGTAAGCGAATCCACAATCTCATCCCAATGTGGTGGCACTTTGTCTGCAAGTGGTTCGAGCATCGGCTTAGTGATCGTAATAGGCAGTATGTCTGTCTCAGGGTACATCCTTGCTATACCCGGCCTTGGCCTTAAGAACACCGTCGTGCCGTCAGGGGTTGCTGCGCGAGTTTCAGCAGGAACACCATTAATTGCAGCTTTAAGCCGCAGAATTATTGCCTCAGAAGCGAACTTGATTTTGTCATTTGAACCTCCTATCATAATGAAAGCATCGTTGTCATTCATTTGTAGTCTTTGTTTGATTGCTGCAACATCATCCTCTGTTATTCCATAATTTGGAAGCTCGTCTGAATGGAAGATACCATCTATATCATAAAACTTGACTAGCTTGCCGAGCTCTCTTCCAAGTCTGATGTCAGTATAGGGCTCAAGGCCGATCATGCCTGCAAACCCTGGCACCTTTATTGCTAGGATGCGCCCTCCACCTTCAAGAATCTTTTTGACAATTCTTGAAGATGCTTTGTTGCCGACGATGTCAGAGACATCTTCAATTCTGTCGCCTACTTTTTTGATATCAATATTCTTTTCTTTCAATTTCTGTGCGATCAATATTAAGCCGTATTGTCTGTGCATCTCATGCTCGATTACCTTTACCAACTGGTCAAGCTTCTGCACACCCTTGACCTCAACTACAGCACCGTCACGCACCGAGATGTTAATATCCTGCCTGATGCTGCCAAGCCCCCGTGCAACCCGTTTGCTCGCCCGAAGGAGCCTGCCTAGGGTAAGGGCAACCTGCATGATTTCGCTAGGTCTACCCGTCACAGGCTCCAGTGCAATTTCCACAAGTGGCACGCCCAGCCTGTCAAGGCCGAACTTGCGCACTCCTTTTTCATCACCTATTAATTTAGCCGCATCTTCTTCAAGACTGATGCTTTGAACTCCAACTTGCTTACCTGCAACATCAAGATAGCCACCAGATGCAACAAGCATTGTACGCTGAAAACCAGTGGTATTTGAGCCGTCTATTACTATTTTGCGCATGACATGAATCTCATCCTTGACCTTAGAATGAAGTTTAAGTGAAAATATCAGCGCAGTTTCAAGTGCCTCTGGTCCGACCTCGTGCGGAGGTTCCTCGTCCGCCTCTACAAGACAGCTAGAACCAGGAGGCGCGTGATATTCAACAGTGTGCATTTTGGAAAACTCAAATATTGCCGCAGGGTCATATGCCCCAAGTTCACTCTGGGTTGGCCGCAGCCTGCGTACAAATACAAACGAACTATCATATTCTTTTGCTTCTTTGCAGCTGCAGTTGCAGAACAGCTTTCTCTTTGTGGCTAGCTGTTGGTGTATTTCAAAGCCGACCTTCAGGTTCAAATGTTCATGATCTAGAGGAGACGGCACTGGATAGAAATTTCCTTAACACATGTATTAAGCCTTCCAGTCACGTTGGATCACCTTATTAAAGCTCAATTTGCTTGCACCCCCTTTCAGGATTAGTGGTTTGTGATATCGCATTCCTGTCCATTGCTTCACCTTAGAGCCTTTTTGTACTAGGAAATTAATTCAGCTATTTAAGGCAAGCTCAAAACTCTTTCAGTATGTGGAAATCTTTCTGTTACCTCGAGAGATTACTAACTTCCATTCCCTGAAAACATCTATATCCTGACATCGTTACCAATAATATAGTTTATCTTCAGAAGGCCTGCCATGTATGCATCTCATAACGCGTTGGTCTCATTCATTGCACTATCTTTGCGGCTTTGCTGTTCGGCATAGAATGAAAAAGTTGCTTTGCAGTCATAATTTATCTTATTTATCATGATATCGGGATGAAGTCTGAAATTTCATTTGCAAGGTTTTCTTGCATTATTTTTTTGGCATCTTCCACATCCTTGTTGTTTGCCAGCGTCCACATTGCCTTGACCGTCGCAGTCTCAGAAATCATATCAGATAGAGGTATCACACCGATATTGAGTAAGTCTCTGCCAGTATCATAGACTGTCATCCCTACGCGCCCCCATATACACTGCGATGTCATGCATACTATCAGGCCTGCGTTAACTGCCTTTTTGAGAGCAGGAAAGCACTCCTTGCCTACGTGACCCAGTCCTGTTCCCTCGAGAACTATCGCCCTGTAGCCTGCATTCACTGCATGCTCGATGAGCGTAGGATCAAAGCCAGGATAGTATTTCAGCAACATGACTCTATTCTCAAATTTTGTGTTTACTCTAAAAGGCTTGTCGCTGAATATTTCCCCGAGCCTGTTCTGGTCTTTTTGCTGCATTTCTATTTCGTTATTTCTTACAATGGCTACAGGAGTCATGTCAATTGACTCAAAAGCATCACGCCTGCTTGTATGATTCTTTCTTACTCTTGTCCCGACATGGCATGCAATAATGTCGTCTGAAGTCCCACCATGCATCGCAACAAATACACCGGGGTATTTTGACTCTGCTGCAAATATCGTTGCACCAAGCAAATTCAATGCAGCATCAGAAGAAGGCCTATCTGATGATCGCTGCGCACCGACAAGCACCACTGGAACCGGCAACTTTTGGAGTGCAAAGCTTAGAGCAGCTGCAGTATAATGCATAGTATCAGTTCCATGAGAAACCACAATGCCTCTATACTTGTTTGTCTTGATTTTTTCTGCGACCTTTTCTGCTATCAAAGTCCAGTGTTCTGGCCTGAGGTTTTCACTGTACTCACTCATCAAAACTTCAGGATCAATTGTTGCATGATCGGCAAGCTCAGGCACCGATGCATACAATTCATCAGCAGAAAGGGCTGCATGTACGCCACCGGTGCGGTAATCTATCTTGCTGGCTATAGTCCCGCCAGTGCTTATCAAGGCAACTTTTGGCAAATTTTGTTTAGTAGTAACTGCATGAGTTATGTCATAGGCAGCAGTTGATGTGGCAGTTACTTTGTGCAATTTTGCTATAGCTTTTATTTTTCCGACATGTATGCCCGTATTGTATCCGCTTTTTAATTTTATGACGATGTATTCTTCACTAGCAGATTCATAGCGCGGCATCAACAGACCAATC
>JAICHI010000210.1 GCA_025922735.1 Nitrososphaeraceae archaeon
CCTGTAGAGTAAAAGAATTTAGCATTGCGACCGCTCTCCTCTGATTTACTCCCCAACACCGGATGAAAAGATTCTTTCCGGTCTTGAGTGTCACTTGCTCGCGTCTTCCGAGGTTTTGGTACCGTACAAGCTTGTTCTGCCAATCGTCAAAGTGATGTCTGATGCTATTCTCAAGTCCTTTTGAATTTTCAAACGTTATTGCAATCACAGGGAGGCCTGTTTCTCCAGCAACCTGCTCGCCATCTATGATGTTGTACATGCTGATCACAAGGCCATCAAGCATAATGCAGTTGATGTCATCTCTTGCAAGTAACCTGTGCATCGAAATTATGCTGTTGGTTGCATCATCGCCCTCTATTGTGGCAGTTCCGTATGCCATACCGTCTATTATGAGATCTCGTCGCATAACCACACCAGCTAGGGTTGATTTCTTGCTGGATTTTTTGAAACTCTCAGCTATGCCAAGCACTCTTATCCCTTTTTTTTCTGGATGAATCCTGTGGGCAATAATTAATCTTCTTGCAGGTAGTTTTGATATAAGTTTTTATTGTATCGGTCCTTTCGCGCCTAACCTGTTCTTTGGCTGTCGGGCGGAGCAAAAGACTAGTATGCAATCGTAACTCAAGATGATTGTCTTTTCCGATGCCATCAAGGGATCTTTATTGTGTGTGTGGGTGTGTGTGTGACTGAGCCTTGCAGGTATGCAGATCCGAACAGATATGATGATGATGATGAACAACTTAGATTCTTAACAGTTCATCTTAAAAGTCTTGGGAAACTTAACTATCAAAGTGCCGTGGGATGGCTTATCTTCATACATACCGCCAAGCCAGCATATTTCAAATTTCAAATTCTAATGAAGAAAGGGCTTGTTGACTACGAGATGATATTCAAATGTTCAACATAGCCTCAAAAAGTCTCTCTCTTTACAACAAAGAGCTAACATACAAAGCTGAGTAATTTAAGAGTCATTAGAAATGGAACCATTGTTAACAGATGACGCACCTTGATCTTCTAATGTGAAGGCAAAACGTGAGCCTTCAAATTCTTCGCTTCCAAGCCGCTCCCACTTTACCCTATAGTCCTTGGTGACTTGCTTACCTATTATCTTGATCTTTTTTGGTAGGTCTTCCCATAGCCTTTCTACTTTTTCAGAGTTCTTTGTCATTAGAAGCGACCTGCGCCTCTTCATAAGATATTTGACTGCCACGTTTCTATGCACTTGACCTTCGACGAGTATCTGCTCTTTTCCTGTATCTATTGTAAACTGACGTTTAGCCAATGCAATAATCGTAAGATTGTATGTAGAAAAGCTTTGTGGCTAAAAAAGAATCTCGTGAGAGACGATTTATTTCCTCCCTACTGGTGTTATTTTTCCCATTTCGTTGAAGGAATTTGCCCATTGTCCCCTATGGAGAATTATCAACACCAGAGAATCATTTTAGGACTAGAGTAGTTTTCTATATGGACGTGAGGGTCGTCGTACGCCTTACGTCAATTCTGTGGCGACTATGGTCTCTCGATAGTGGCGTAGCACGATGATCATAATATCTTTAACTGAGATAAACTAATAGGCAATTGTTTGCCCTATTTGGGATCTAAGGGAAAGCCAAGGTCTGCACGCCGAGCGCGAAAACCGCTGCAGGACAATTGGCCCAAGACACCTGTGGGTAAGTGGCTAAGATGCACCTATAGAAAATGTGGTTTTGAATGGCAGTACTTTGGGGGCCGGAATTGGGCGGAATGTCCAGCATGCCACTCCGCAATGAAGGTTGCAATCGCCCGGAGAAACTACAGACTAGCTGACAAAGAATGAATTCTCGTCGTGCGCTAGCGAAAGGTCCACGGCATTTTTGTCCTTATCATGTATAACCAGCAGGCTCTTTTCGATGCCATGCTTTCTTGCTAGAGCTTGCAGATGGAAATTCAAAGTATAGAAATCGTTAAAAGAGTCAGATTCTACCAGTGCAAGGTTTTCGCTGTAAACGCTCAGCTTCAAACCTCCTGATGATTTCTCAATTATAGTGACATGCACGAGATGATGTTTGAGCGCCTAGCGGATTTTAAATGCTGCCCTGAGCCTTGCTGCAACTAGCACGCCAGCTGTGACCGCTGCCAGCCCTAGCATGGCAAATGGCATCTCAGGCATACTTGTGACTCTATGGATTTGCACCTGGTGCTCGCCCTGTGGAACAAAAAATTCGATATAGACTGTTTTGCCGTCATCTCTTATCGAGGATTCATGCAACTTGCCATCTAACGTCACTGTCACACTCTGATCCTGCGAGGCTTGGGGTATCATCAAGCTTATGGGTCCACCTGTGGGACTATAAGGCCTTATTCCGAAGGCTATGCTATCCGTTTCATTTTCATACCGGATCTTGCTTACCTGAGCGGCTGCATTTAGATCATAAGCAATAAACTTGCCGCCACCAGCGTCTATCGTTGTTACGGGCGCGTCCAAGTCAAGGCCTGCGCAGCTATAATAGTATACCCCTGATTTGACTGCTGCATCAGTAATGGCAATAAATGGTTGCTCCTCGCTTGCCTTCAGAACAGGGATCACATTGCTTCTTACACTGTCAAGCTGGGTCGCATTCTCGCTGCGCGCCGAGGCAAAGACGCTGACATTGTAAATGTCAAAAGGAGCATTGTTCTTGACTGTTCCAACAAAAGCCCTTTCTTCTCCAGCGGCCATGCTAGTGTAGTTAAGTATGATCGTATCGGTGATGTGTGGTCCTTCAATTTCCTTGACATCCGCTATAAAGGGATGGCCTGCGATTCCGGAGTCTATTACAAATTTGAAAGGCGAATCGTTCAATGGCCACATGATGCGGCCATATGTCGGCTGCTGCTCGATCCTAATCCCGCTTTCATCCTGTACCTCTAACCCTACCATCGCCTGAACTGGTAATGTGCCAGTGTTCCTTACTGTGCCTACGATGTTCAGTTTACCCTCAGCATCGACAAACGATGATTGGGCAATTATTTTTACCGAGTCATCAGCAGAATATGCACCTGTATTAAACGATAAAATGACAACAAGTGCTAGTACAGGCACAGCTAACATGTGTATCCTGTACGACATGATAAGTGATTTGTACATTGACAAGAAGAATATTACCTGTTGAACTGCATTGGCCTGCACTGCAGGGGAGAAATTTCTGCATTCA
>JAICHI010000211.1 GCA_025922735.1 Nitrososphaeraceae archaeon
ATTGAAAGGGAGGAGCTAAACAGAGCAACACTGAAGCAAAAGAGCGCAGTCCTAACTGCTGGTCCTTTGAATAATATGATCTTGGCAGGCGCTTGTCTGTTAGCACTGTACTTGGTAGTGTCTACCCTTACGCCACTTCCACCTGACCCGAGCGCTCCCCAATTTGGTGTGATGGTAATCAGCGTAAACGGTGGATCTCTTGCTGAAACAGTGGGGATCGAGGCTGAATCTGTAATTCAGTACGTTGCAGGCCAGCAGATCACGTCGCTTGAGGATTTGAGCGAGAGCCTTAGGAGTAACCTTGGCAATACGGTCGAAATAACTTGGTTGAACAAGGCCGGTGACACTGTCATGCGTCAGGTTACGCTCCCTGCAGCAGTCGAGCCAGGCAGGGGAACATTAGGAGTTAGTGTTACCGTTCTATCCAGTAGCCCGCAAGAGGTCCTTGATACGTACAAGAACCAGTTTAGCCAAAACCCACTAGCTATTCTTCTTCCACCAACATTCCAAGAGGGATTTGTTCCCTTCTCTGATCTCATGGCTCCAAAGTACACTTCAAGCGTCTTTGGGGATAACTTTGCTCCTGTTGCCAACATGCTGTTTTGGCTATGGTTCATCAACTTCAATGTCGGCATATTCAATGCTCTGCCATTAGGTCCACTTGACGGCGGTCAGCTGTATGGTGCGCTAATAGAGAACAAAATCAAATCCAAAACGATTGCAAAGAATGCAAATATGCTTTTGACCCTTGTGATGGCCGCAATTGTATTTGCGGTGCTGGTGCTCCCATACGTGGTGTTCTAAAAAAGCACTATGCTTTTATAATGGAGTCACTGATATAAGATCGGCTTATTACCGGTTTATGCCTTATACGATTGATTGTAACCTCGAGGCATATACCAGTTTGAATATAGTCGGATGAGCGATAATGGAAGGATTAGAAAAGAACCAAAAGGTTGGTGAAATAATAACTCAAGCAGGACAGACAACTTCTTCTTCTTCCCCCAGAAGGATTAGATCAGCAGCCTCAGCATCAACAAGAGCATCAGAAGACATCGACAACGGGATCACAAAAGTTACCACCCAGAGTGAGGAGGCGGTAAGCAAGATAATACTCAAGTCCATTCCTTCTGATTCTCAGATAACATTTGTGAGATTTGAAGGCCCTAACATTGCACTTTATACCAAGAATCCAAAGTTTGCACTAACCGAGTTAACTTATTTTTTGTCATCTTTGTCAAAGACTTTGAAAAAGAGGTTCATTATTCGCACTGACCCGTCAAGCAGGCTGCCAGAGGACCAGACTAGACAAGCAGTCGTAAAACTACTTCCAAAAGATGTACAGGTATCAGCTATATTTTGCGACGATGCAACAGGCGAGGTAGTTCTTGAAGTAAGCAAACCGGAAGCAATAGATCCTAACATGCTCGTTCAAATCGCCCAGTCAACAGGCTGGATAGCACACACTAGACGCTCGCCTCATATTCCCTCATCCAGCATCAACACGCTGCACTCAACATTAAAGAGCTCTGCAAAAGAAAGGGCGGAGTTTCTGCAAAAGCTGGGCAAGCGCGTATTCAGAGAACCCCTTATAGTTAGCAGCGTCAACGGGAATGATACAATACCTCGTCGACAACAACTACAGCAGCAGCAACAGCAGCAACACCAAACTACAACTGCTACTGCTACTACAACAGCCACGAGCGAACCTCGATCTAATAAGCCCCAGTCCTGGTCGACCAGCAAAGAAGAAGTTATGCTTTTTTGCCTTGGAGGAGTCAAACAGGTAGGCAGATCCTGTTTTGTTGTTGTTACACCGGAGACCAAAGTGATGCTTGACTGTGGTTTAAATCCCGGAGAAATGTCCGGGCTTGATGCTTATCCTCGGCTTGACTGGTTCAACTTTGACCTTGACGATCTGGATGCAGTAGTGATAAGTCACGCACACATTGATCACCAAGGCTTCTTGCCGACACTTTTCAAGTATGGCTACAGGGGACCTGTCTACTGTACCGAGCCTACTTTACCACTGATGATCCTGCTTCAGACTGACTCTGTCAAGATTGCAAACAGCAATGGCACATACCTACCATACGCATCAAGGGACGTAAATGAAGTTATCAAGCACTGTATCACCTTGCCGTACGGCAAGCCTACAGACATTTCGCCAGACGTCACAATTACACTCAACAATGCAGGACATATTATGGGCAGCGCCACCGTTCACCTCAATATTTCAGGTGCTCATAATATTTTGTACTCTGGAGATTACAAGTACGCTAGGACACAGCTGCTCGACAGTGCAGTATCTATGTACCCACGAGTAGAAACACTAATCACCGAAAGCACCTATGGCAACACAACTGATGTCATGCCTGATCAGCAATCGGTATATCGAGGGTTCACCGAGTCCATCAACAAGACCCTGATGGATGGTGGCAAGGTCCTTCTTCCTGTTCCAGCTGTTGGCAGGGCTCAGGAGATAATGCTTGTCATGGCAAAGGAGATGAAAGAAGGCAGGCTCATAGAGTCGCCAATATACATAGAGGGGATGATCTCTGAGGCAAGTGCCATACATATGTCTTATGCTCACTACCTTGGCTCCGACGTGCGCAAGTCGGTATCGCAGGGCATAAATCCCTTCCAGTCAGAATATTTTACAGTCATTAGCGGATATGGCAAGCGCGATGATATACTCAGTGACGAAAATCCCGCAATCGTGATGGCAACATCTGGGATGCTTGAAGGCGGCCCATCTGTAGAATACTTCAAAGAGCTTGCACCAGACCCAAAGAACAAAATCATGTTTGTCTCGTACCAAATTAATGGCACACTTGGCAGGCGCGTCCTTGACGGAGCTATGTCTGAAGTTAGCATGATGGACAAGTCCGGCAAGGTCAAAGTTGTTCCTGTCCGCTGCCAAACACAAAAGATAGATGGATTTTCAGGCCACTCTGACTTTAATCAAATACTGAACTTTGTTTCGCGCATCAGGCCAAAGCGTGTGCTGGTCAACCATGGAGAAAAGAGCAAGTCGGAAAATGTGGCAAGCGCTATCTATTCTCGCCTCAAAATCCGGTCCGGAGTCCCAGATAATAGAGAAATTGTACGTTTAAGGTAAGTTAGAAGTAACGACATTGTGAGTATGATATTTTTTCAAAGATAAATGAC
>JAICHI010000212.1 GCA_025922735.1 Nitrososphaeraceae archaeon
CACGGTGGGAGGCAAGGAGATACTCATAGCAAACGTAGGAGGTCAGTACTACGCTACAGGCAACACCTGCAGTCACGCTGGAGCTGAGCTTCACGAAGGAGAGCTGAATGGAAAAGAGCTAATCTGTCCATGGCATGGTGCTAAGTGGGACGTCACCACGGGCAATCAAATCTGGTTTCCACAAAAGCTGAGGGAGCTTGGCAACTACAAGGTGACGATTGAAAATGGTACAATGTACGTAGAGCTATAGCTTACATTTTCATTTCTTTTTCCACTATGATGGCAGGCTTGAGTTGCAGATTTCTATAGACCATCTTGAGTCATGATAATAGTGTAAACTCATAGTAAGCCCTACCACTATGATGATAACATTACATAATGTCATCAGAAAGCAACTCCTTGTTCTGCTACAGTGTAAATGGTCTTTATAGCATCCTAGTCTATACTGATTGGAGATATATTATGGGCCGTTGTTCTAAGAGTTGGCTGCTTGGTGGGCGATAATATTGCGTCTGCGGATCAGCACATGTACCATCAAACTTTCTAGTATCATGCGAAACTACAGCTTCAGTTAGTGCCACGCACACAAGCGCGCTGATGCTGAGGTCAAACCTTACTTTTTATTAGAGGGAGAAAACCAAGTGACATACAGTTGGAATTAGGCGACTTCCTATCATCCCTGCCACAATCAGTGCTCAGTGGGGAGAGGGTTTCGCTTACCGATAATGTCGTCAGGAAGATATTCAATTTTGCCAAATTAAAAAAGAGCGATATATTTTGCCACCTTGGCTGCGGGGACGGCAACGCTGTAGCGATTGCGGCCAAAGAATTTGGTGTCAAGAAATCTATCGGTATAGAGATTGATAAAACTATAGCTGACAATGCTCGCAGGAACATTGCCGACATCAAAAATGCTTACATAATAAATAAGGACATACGCAAGGCTGATATTTCAGACACAACAGTTTTACTGTTCTGGTTCAGCGACTCAGACTTAGTCGACGCTCTAACAAGACGATTTCGGAAAGAGCTGAAGGATGATGCAAGGGTAATAACTATATGGGCACCACTTGGCATGACGCTTCCACACAAAGTGGAGTTTCCATTTTTTGTTAACAAAAAACCATTCAAACGTGCAAGGTCTATCCAACAGCAGATAAAGTCAATCTATGGAACCGATTGCATTGACTTTACTGCAGCATGGCTCCTTGCAGAAAGATATATTGATGCCCTTGAAGTCACATCGGATGAGCACAGGCGGTTTGTAAACATCTTGCAGAGCATGGTGATATGGATAAACGCTTGGAACATGAATGTTGCATGTGAAGATGAAGTTCCACCGCCAGTACAGACATACATTGGAATACTTAAAACATTTTTTCACATAGATATGTCTAGCATGATAAGAAAAGAGCAAAAATAATCAGTCGGCAGTTTATTATCATATTTGAATTTATGACTCTGTTTTGAAAGTCTCGCTGGGCGCCTCTACACATTAAGATGCGTGCAGATGGACAGCATTATTAATTGAAAATACATGTATCTAAAGATACTAAGCTAAAAATTTGGTGCTGAAATGGATATGAGACCGAACAAGAAGAACAAAAGGATATTGAGTTCAGATGCTGAAGCATCCTTTTCTTTGATTATTGCTAGAATTGTATATGGCATAAATTGGTTTAACATATCAGCCATATTCCCACTCATTGCAGTAGAGTTTAACAAGGATGTCTCTCTGCTTGGTTCAATATCTGCGGCATTTTTCATGGGAATAGGCTTAATGCAAATTCCTGCAGGCATCTTTGCTGCCAAGTACAATCCACGTATTTCTGCCATCGTTGGAATAATAATATCTTCAACGGCTGCTCTACTCTGTGGGTTAGTATTCTCCTCGTCACAGCTAATCTGGCTACGCTTCATAGTAGGATTTGGAATGGCATTCTTCTTTAGCTCCGCTGTAATTCTTATTGCAAGATATGGTAAGAGAGGATTTCCTGGCTTCTCCATAGGTATTATGAACTCTGCACATTCAATGGGCGGCATTATCGGCATATTTGTCTGGATAATCATTGCGCAAATGGTTGGGTGGAGGCTCAGCCTTGTGCTGAGTGGTGTATTGGGTCTTATTACCGCATTGTTAATGATTATGACCATCCCACGAAACAATACATCTCTTGATCATGATGCTAGGATGGAAAATAAGGGTTATCAACCGGCAAGAGCAGGAGAAAAATTGAAAATTTCAGATGCTTTAAGAATATTATCAAACCGTACTCTATTCTATCTTGGGGTTGTTCTCATTGGCATTCAAGCAGCGTGGGCTGTAGAGTTGACATTCATTGTAATATATCTAGAGAATCTAGGCTTCTCTGCAGAACTTGCTGGAATCATTGCAAGTCTGCCTTTGATTCTTGCCATTATTTCTGCTCCATTAATTGGAGGATTCCATGACAAAGTAAGGGATACAAGAAGAGTCTTGCTCATTTGTGGAATCGGAACAAGCATGGCTATAACAGGATTATCCCTTGGCAGCCTATACCTAATCATTATATCAGTCATCCTCACAGGATTTTTCTCCGGTGGCGCATTCACTGTAGTTTATGAGAAAGCGCGAACACTTTTGATTGAGGGCATACCAGATCATAGAAATAATTCAAGAAAAACAATAGAGGTCAACAGAAGAAATATCCACGACAAGGATAATAGTCTTCTTAATAATCCTTCTTATTATGATACATTAAAGGTTGCTTGGGTTAATGGGCTATCACTCATGGGGGTACTGTGGATGCCTATCGTTTTTTCTTATATTGCAGACGAGAGTAGCTATGAGCTGGCTTGGATATTCTCTGCAGTTGTAATAGCATTATTCATATTGGTTCCGCTATCAAAGTTGTCAAAATGAAAAAGTACGATTTTCTTTAAATTAAATTCGATAAGCCTCTGGTTATCCTCCATATCGTAGTAGTAGGTCTCTATTGTTCACCGTTACCACACTGTCAATCCTGTAGTAGTCCTGATTGTTGTAGTAGTAGTCGTCGTCGTCGAATGTATTGGCTCATTATTTTAATAGTTTCATGAAATAATTGATTAGTTTCTCTGCTGCTGTACTTCGCTATGAGCGTATGTACCCCTTATTTTGATTCTTTCTTATCC
>JAICHI010000213.1 GCA_025922735.1 Nitrososphaeraceae archaeon
CCGAAAAATTTATGAATAATACAGTTGAAAAAACGCGGGCTCGCACCGAAAAGCAGCACGGTTCATTAGATCTTACACGTCAAGACTCGAAAAAGTCTCACACTCTTCGGCAGGCAGTCAATACGAGATGAAACATCTTGTACGAAAGTGTCCTTCCTGTAATACATATACCCTCAAGCACCAGTGTCCAAAATGCAATTTTACGACGATAGATCCTCACCCGCCGAAGTATTCTCCTGATGATAAGTACATTAGATATCGAATAGCGGACAGGTATGCGCATAATCCTGAAGAATTATAAGTAAACCTCAAACAATTCAGTCCAGATGAACTTTGCGATAGCAGGTGCCGGAGTCGCCGGGAGTTTTCTTGGCAGCATGCTCCAGAAGCGAGGTCACGATGTCGAGGTCTTTGAGGCGTCCAAGAAAGAACACCATTGGCCCGTTTGCGCTTGGGGCGCATCTAGGCACATGCTTGAGAAGTTCTCTAACCAAGCGGGGCTCGACTTTAGCAATTACATTTTTCACGTAGGACAAGTGCTCAAGATAGAGCTGCCAAACAACAATGAAGAATCTCTCAAGCTCAAGGGCCTCGTGACATATAACAAGTACGGCTGGGAGACCGATCTACTGAAAAATGTGAAGGTGACATATGGCGCAAAAGTTACTCGAGAAGCGTTTGCCTTTGATAAATACGATTACATAATAGATTGCACGGGCCTACATCGCTCGCTTCTGCCTAAGTCGGGCCAAGACTTCTTGATACCTGCATACGAATACCTTCTTGAAAATGTAAGGGGAGAGGACAATTTTTATGTCATTGGTTACAAAGGTGCAAAAGGATATTTCTGGTATTTTCCCTTAGGCAATGGCCGTGGCTATATGGGGGCAGGGGACATTGAGAAAAAATATTATGGCATTGAGGATTTCTTCAAGCAGCACCCTGAAGCCAAGGTTGTTAAGAAGATAGGTAGGCCGATTAGGCTCGCACCGCCCAAGCGCATGGAGCCATTCTATGATGGCAACATTGTAGGTGTAGGTGAGTCGATTGGCTGTGTATTCCCAATGCTAGGTGAAGGAATAATTCCATCACTCATATGCTGCGATCTATTTTTAGATGTCCTCGACAAAAGTAAGGGAAAATTTGATTTCAAGCATTATAGAAAGAGGGTACTTGACACATTCGGTTACTACGACAACGTCTACAGAATTGTAAGACTTAAGATGGATGGCAAGCTAAAGACTGTTCGGCACATTAATCTAATGATGAGCATGTACCGGAATATGAAGAAACAGGAAAAACGTTTTGGGTTTGAGATCAGCCTCGAAAAGATGACCCGCCTCGTAAACGCGTTATAACACCATGGATCAGACAAGATTGCTTCCACGATTCGATCCACGCGAGTTTATCACCAAGGGTGCTTGCTTTAAACATGTTATGACTCAATAGCTCAATCAGCGGCAAAACTCCTCATGCTTAGAGCTTGCAAAATTTACAATACACCTCTGTAATCGTGGCAGAACTTGTTGTATGAGATTCCCTATCTATCATAAGATCTTGATTTCCAAGCATTTCCTTTCTGGTATAACACGATAACTGAGAAAAGTCTTGTTGACGCCTTAGATTTTGATTGTGGATACGTTTTCCTTTTTTAAAACTTAGATTTCTTGCAAGCGAAAAGCAAGCGGTAGTAATAGTCTTTGTGATTTGCATAGCATTGAGGGCCATACCAGAGATTGCAGCCTACCCTCATCCAATAGGATATGATGTTGTAAACTACTACATCCCAAAAGTTGTAAATTTTCAGGAAGAGTGGAGTGCGATATCTAAGCAATTTCCGTTATATGTCACCTTTCTTTACTCTTTAAGCACTGCATTTGGACTCCCACCTCAAACAGCAGTTACATCTCTGGCGGTCGCAATGGCTGGCATTTTCGGCGTGTCATTATTTTACCTTGGAAGGACTCTGTTTAACCTCCGAATAATCCAGGGTGTATTTCTAGCTACATTCACCGTTTTTCAGATGGCAGTCCTCCGAACTTTTTGGGATCTCCACAGAGATGTTTTCGCACTTGCTGCCATGCTGTTTGTCTTTTCTCTCCTTGGCAGAAAGAACACAGGCTGGAAGGTGCTTTCAATAACGCTGGCATTGACTGCAGTCACTGTCGCGGCAGACAGGATGATAGGAGCACTATTCTGTGTGTCGCTCGCGGCCTATATGATCATAACCAGGCGTAAAGATGTAGCTTTGACCGCCATTTTCGCCATAAGCTTGTTCTCTACTTTAATGGTTGCGAGCTATTATGAAAATTACCAGAACACTGACATAATCACAGTTGGGACATCGGGGGTTAACACACCTAAATCTTACAGTCAAGGAAATCTTCTTATCTATTTTCTTATAGTAAACTGTTTAGTCGCTGCCCCGGCAACAATTGGCTTTTTGCACATGCAAAACGGTCTGCTAAAAATCCCGCTGCTTGTTTCTATTGCAGGTTCGTTCTCGTGGCTAGTATTTCCAGAAAATAACTTGATTGCTGCAGATAGATGGATAATCTTAACGGGTATTCTCCTCTCCGTCTTTGCCGGCTATGGCCTATTGTATCTTGTCAACAAGCTCAAGTCCAATCTTTCTGCGATAGTTGCTTGCTTGATACTTGCAGCATTTGCTGTGATAGGCCTGGCGTATGCATTGATGCCTTACGACAATCCATTTATCCTATATGGCGCTGTACGAAATAATATCACAAGCTTTGCCCCTGTGACAATGCAGTTTAATTCACTCGATGTGCAAGATAACAACAACCTAATATTGGCAATTACCAAGATAAACGAAAATACTGAGCATAACGCCATTATTGTAGGTGAACCACATTGGCGAGGGTTCATGGAATTGTATCTAAAAGATGACAGGATATATCATTTTTCAAATGACCCGTTGGCTCTTGCTATGGCTTTGGAGCAACAAGGCTACCACGTCTATTTGATCCAGGTTGAAGGAAACCTGCAGACAAGTTTCAGGATAGAAGACATCCAATGAAGATGACATCCCTAAATTATTGTGCACAAGCACTATTCCCTCTCAGTAATAAGAGACAATACCTCTGCATTTTCAGATATCACTAAAAACTCTTAG
>JAICHI010000214.1 GCA_025922735.1 Nitrososphaeraceae archaeon
ATATGTAATTAGATGGCTGTATACAATCAAACCTAATTAAAAAAGTTAGACCTCAATATGGAATTATCAGATCTCTATCCCGCAACTACTCCTACTTTAGATAGCTTATGAAATGTTACGAACAAGGTAGGCTTTAGATTGTTGTTTTGTATGGACACATACATATACGAATGAAAAACATTCTTTGATTTCAGTGGGTTTCATGCTGATGATAGCTAGAAGGCTTAAACACTTCTTTCTGTTGATGTCTAAGTATCCTCATCATCTTCGCCTTTGCGAGTTTGAGCATGTTTTGCAGGTCTTTCGATAGAACATCTCAACTTGAGAGTAAAGGTTGTATTTCTTACGACTAATGATGTACCTCAACTGCCTTTGCCTATTTTGATCTTATTTGTATCTGTTTGAGGTCACGGAGTTTGTGAAGATATTTTTTATATGAGGGCATATCCATTTAATCGGAGAGATACCTTTTAGAAAAAAGTATCCAAGTGGTCATCCTTGGGTTCCATACCTAAAAGTTCATGATACTCTAGCAATAATATCTCCTAAATGATGTTCAAATCACTTGATTTTCTGTATGTTCCTGCACCTGACATTGAATCTTCAGTGCAATACTATACACAAGTGCTTGGAGGTGAATTGCTTTGGAAAATACATGCCTATGGAGTCTGGGTAGCATGCATAGCGCTCTCCAAGGCAGACAAGCCATATGTTCTGCTTGCAGATCATATACACAAGAATGACGTGATGCTCATATATCAAGTGGAAAATCTCGATAATGCCATCAAGCAGCTGAAATCGAAAGGTTGGAAAGAAGAAAATAGAATTGAAATTCCTCCCGGTCCATGCTGCACATTCCGTGATCCCGCTGGCAATGCTCTTGTCATTTATGAAAATGTCCGTCCGCATATCATGGACGAGTTTCGGGGTAAAATTGATAGCAATCCCCTGCACGCTGATACATGAACTGTGAGTAGGTTCTCATTTCCGTAAAGGAACGGTGACCAAATATCCATTAATGCTTCTTGCATCTTTTTCTCGAGTTCACTCCTTTTTTGCAAGAATTGATTGAGTGATATCACGATACCGTCGAGATCTAGATATAAATTCATTTGAATCCAAAACCAGAATTTCAGCAAGTCTATGATCAAGGATTCGGGATAAAAAACTTTAAAAAGCACTCGACAATCATAGTGATACAAAATGAAAATTTAGACTAGATATGTTTTATATAATTATCCTTGTCATTTATAGAATGTTATTCATGCGTACCATGGAATAGATTCCCTTATAGTCTTTAGTAATAATTCCGACTACTCGATAACGTCCGATATCCAAAACAGGAGCCCGTTCCTTCAGCTTTCTATTTGTTTTCATGATATAGCTGAATGTCCCGTGAAGATATACCTCGAATCGGTAACTAAGCTGTCCTGTTTCGATACGGCTAACGTCAAGTATATCATTTGTTAGACGCTGAAGCCTTTTTGCACGTTTAAAAATAAGCTCCCATGCTTCTTCATGTCCAATTAAGCCAATATGTACGATTAACAGAAGGTGTAATAGTAAGAGGAAGACAAAGAGCCGATTTAGAGATGAACAAAAACCTCATTACATTCTAACACTTGAATGCGCAAGAATCTCTCTCTACAGTAGAACCAAGAGTCTTAATAAAAAAGACACCTGCGGCAGCTGTATATATATCTCGACAGTCTGTGACCTTTTAGTGTTGCGAGAGCATTTTTGCTGGAGTTTCAGGGTTGCCAAATTGTTGGGAGTATGCCGAATATAGGTGGATTGTCTGTCCATGTTTTATCTGGTAATCTCCAATAGATTTTAACATCATCTTGTACTCATCTTTTAGTGCAATCAGCGGTTCGGCCATGCTGTCTGATAGCAAAACATGCAAGTTATCGCCTATATCCATAACACGACGGGCAAGTATGATTCCCGGCCCCCATACATTCTGGTTGCCGTTCATGTCATTGACTATGAAAACTGGCCCGGAACTCAAACCTATGCGCACCCCTAGCACATCTTCATTATTATTCTTGCCACGGTTGTATGTCCGAAGTTTTGAATGAAGTTGTACAGCGAGCAGAAGAGGTGATTCCGGATTCATATAGAATCCTATTGCCATGCCATCGCCTGTTGGCAAAACAATCTTTTTCTCTTTCGCCTTTGTAAATGCATCACACGATCCGATGAATTTATTGAGAATTTCGATCTTGTCTATCTGTTTCTTTACAGATAGTGAAGGATTAGATAGACCTACTATGTCTATGAAGAAGAAGTTTACGTTTACTACCTGAGATGGCAAACCTGTCTCAGAAATGTTGGAGCCATACAAGACCGCAAGCTTCCTATATGTTTCCACACACATTATGCTGTCAAATGCGAATTCAGAATCCAGTAGTGGTGTTCCTAAAATTGGTTTTCCACACATTGTACAATTCAATGAAACTGTCGATTGGTCTCCGAAGACAAGGCTGCCATCGTCTGTAATGTTGAATTTTATCCATGCTGGCTTGTGATGTATGCCATTTATAGAAACCATTCTAATGCTCCTTGCAATGGATCCATCGTTTTCCTCCTCAAGCCTCATCTCCAAGATCCCGTCTACCATAGAGCTTACAGCGTTAATCAATGAATTCGGTGATGTAATATTGGCAGTCAATGTAAAGATTGCAGTTGCATCAAACTCCTTCAGAAGCAAAGAAATTTCACCAACGAACTTTAAAACTGCGCTTTCGCCAAAGAGGACAACAAGCTGTGTTAGCGAATCTACTACTACTAGTATTGACTTGCTCTTACCGGATAACGATGATGATTGCGGCGGCGAAGACATATGAGAAAGGGAGGATGAATTATTACTTTCATCACTTTCCGATCGATGAGGATGACTATCATCTTGATCATTTTCTCTTTTTTGTCTGACAAGAGTTTCATGAATTTCACGCAGTGTCAGTTTGAGTCTGTCTAAATCATCAGTGCTACTACTACTACTACTACTATTATTATTATTATTATTACTGATATTATTGGTGTCCATACGCAAATAGGGGTTTATGAATTTTGAAGTCTTATTCGGCCTTGCAGCTTCTAACATTGGGAACAAGGCTCTAAACTTCTTTTCA
>JAICHI010000215.1 GCA_025922735.1 Nitrososphaeraceae archaeon
CAGCAAACCTAGCATATGCAATTACATGGATAAACACACAAGATTAGAGATATCCTTCATGTTGACTGCGTGGTATGGATAAAGTCATGACGCTATGACTTCCACTACTAGTTGGACACTTTGGCGAATCTATTTTCTCGCGTCAGCGTAAGAGGGGTATGTATGACAAAAACATCACAAAATAAGGACATTTTTGGCAACATCTATATAGGTAAATGTCCTAAAATTAGGTAATGACGAAGAAGAAGAACAGCAACAAACAATTCGTGTTAGTGCTCGGTGGCATAGCTATATCACTAGCATTAGCGAGCTTTGTTATGTCTATTCCTCTGGTCGAAATATTTGCCCAGGAAACCAATAGTACTCAACCGAATCCAATGCGGACGGACATTCCTCAGCTCAACGGCTCTGTAAACGTACAGCAGCAAGCGGATCAATTCATACAAGATAATGTGCAAGTGCCTTTTGCTACTGCGTTAGAATCCGCACAGGCTGAAGTTGGGAATGGAACTGCAATTTCAGGCCGCCTAGGAGTGGTACAAGGATATTTGGTTTACATCTTCAAAATTGCCAACTTTGACGCTGAAACAAGTAGTATTGTACTAGTTGATGCCGGGAATGGTGCAGTATTGTACACATCTGGTGATATGCCGTTACATTTCGGTGGTCTAGGATGCGGTGATAGCGGTGGTGGTGTTGGACACCACAAGGGTTTTGGCAACCATTGGGGAAATCATGACAGAGGCGGAACATCCGATAACAATAGCAGCCAGCCTTCACGCAGCGGAATAATTGTCTCGCCAGCGATTGGTGTTTGATAGGTAGAATTATTCCTCCCCTCCCAATACCTTTCTTTTCTTTTTTCTGTTCTTTTGGTAGTTATGGTGCCAACTACATATCCATAGTGTCAGTAGAGGATAGATCTGAGCATGGAAAAGTATGAGTTACAAGGAGGCATCATAATTGTATAAAAGTAATATCAATTCAATTAAACACCTCAAAAGAGAATCCAACAAAATGGGTGCCAAAAGTCGGCTGCAATATGAAAGATGCATATGAGTTGAAAGTGCAAAGAAAAAGCTATATCTGAGTCTCTTATAACTAAAAATCTAGCTCGTGAGAAAGAAGCTAGAGTTGATTATTTAATAAGCTAGATCTATAACAAAATTTGCAATCATATAGTCATATAATTTTGCAGTATTGCACTTAACTTGTTACATCAGTATTGTAGTGGTATTTACGGATATGACCGAGAAAGGAGGGAAACTGCACGACATCAAAGAGACTGCTTCTGACGCAGTAGCGATAATGCGCGAGCTAGGGACACCTGGCGTTCAAGAGTCATTTGAAGTGATAAGGGAGATTACGGTAACAGCCAAAGAAATCATGGAGACATTGAAGACGCCAGAATGGCAACAGAATATCGAAAACTTCCGCCTCATATCTGAAAATATTAACAGTTTGTCCGCTAGGATGGATAAAGCTACTACAGAATTAAAGGAGACAGGTATCATTGATGATGCTAAGGAGCTAATCACTATCGTCCGAAGCAAGATCGGTTCATTTGGTGGTGGTGGTGGTGACGGCCAGGAATCTGCCGCTGCAGGAGGTGGTATCAGTGGTCAAGACTTGAAAGAATTGAGCACTTCCTTTAAAGAAATGCTGGAAGCAGTAAAAGCTCTGGCCTCGGAATTGAGGCTCACGGTGGTAGAGTCAAAAAAATCAGGTACAGTGCATAATATGGAAGAAACATTTAGAGAGGCTTCGGACACATACAGGACACTCAAGGGAGAATTGGAGAAGGCGGAGAAGTAGCTAGACTGGATATCTCTCTCTACTTTTCTAAAATTATCCTTGCTGTATCCGCAGAGGCCCTTGTATAAGGACAAACATGCACTGACGCACACACACTCCCCCTTTTCCCTTTTTCTATCTACACAAATGGTTCGTTATAGGAAACGATTATCTTTGCAACCTCTGGCCTCATTAGGTGCTTCGCAGGCATCTCACCCAAACTTACCATCTTTCTCATACTGGTTCCACTGAGCTCTTCTCTAAACTCCGGTCCGTGGGGGCAATTCCTTTCATTGGAGTACATGAGGCATCTCTTGCAATAATAAAATGCAGGAAAGAATACCGGCTCTATTTCAAGATCACTATATTCTTTGAATATCTCATGTGCTGCAAATGGGTGATAATAGTTGCCCACTCCGGCATGATCTCTTCCAACGATAAAGTGGGAGCAGCCAAAATTCTTCCTCATTATTGCGTGATGAATTGCCTCTTTGGGCCCAGCATACCGCATATCTGTATGGAGAGTAACGAACATGACCATCTGCTTTGGGTAATAGCTGTCTATCAGCGCAAGGTAGGTAGAAAGAATCAATTCATCTTTAAAGTCACCCTGTTTTTTCTTACCAATGAGCGGGTTGACAAAAAGACCATCGTAGAGATTAAGAGCTGCCTTTTGTAGCATTTCGTGGGCAACATGTGGCACGTTCCTTGTCTGGAAACCGACTACTGTCTTCCACCCCTTACGTGATATTTCTGCCCTCGTTTCAGCCGGTGTCATTCTGTACTTTCGCAGCGGTGATTGCTCTAGTCTTCTAATGACATCGACCTTGCCACCCACCAGCCTATCTTTCATATTGAGCATTTTTTCGACGCCGGGATGCTTGATATCATCAGTCTGATAGATCGATTTTGCGCATGCGATCTTGTCAAATGAATAAACTTCCTCAACATGCAGTATTGCAAATTTTTCGTTATTATCTGATGTAAGCGCGACTTGACCTGCATCCTTCATCTTACGTCCTTCTTGTTCATCAATGTCAAGAGTTATTGGAACTGTCCAAGCAAGACCATTGCTCAGACGGCCTGTCTTAACAATGCTCTGAAAATCGTCCTCGCCTACAAATCCTTCAAGAGGACTAAAGATTCCATCTGCAATGTTTTCAATGTCGTTTCGTAGCTCATTGCTTACTCGCAGCGTATACATGCTGTCCATATTTTTCTTGTCAGAAATGACAAATTTGTCTATGAGCCTATTTCCGTGAGGCGATGGAATAGAGCCTGCCAAA
>JAICHI010000216.1 GCA_025922735.1 Nitrososphaeraceae archaeon
ACTAATTACGTTGGTAGTGTATTAAACCACATGCAGATTCTTGAAGTTACTGTTTAGTCCCTCTACAATCTAGGAATTTTGAATAAAACAATAATCATTGCACATTACGTCGATCTAATGTAATTGGTGTTGCTGTCGCCGGTTGCAAGGCCATAAAGCACTATATATATAGTACCACATTTTGGCATTTTGTATGCTGGCAAGCAAGGTCTTTTACATAGCCATTGCAGCGGGAATAGTGTTCATTGCCATTGGCATAGCGTCAAGTGTCTATTCCAATGTACCAGTAGATGTCCCACTTGACAATACTATCAGGCCTGGAACAGTGGACGTAATTACTCCGGATATGAACGTAGGGAGCACTGCAAGCATTTCGGTGAGCGGCACTACATTTCATATTGAGATCAGAGATCCGGATGGCCAAGTAATTGAGTCAAGAAGCGGCAATTCCTCCTTCAGTTACGACCTGACTGCACAAAAGGCCGGCGAGCACAGGATAACGATTAACAACACAGGCACTTCAGATCTTACAATTGCAGGTCATGCGCAGACAAAATCAAGCCCGCTGGGTCTGGTCGGCGCGCTTATGCTTGTAATAACTGGCATAATAACGATAGGAATAGGGTTGCGCTTCAGGCGCCACTAGTGAAACTCAGCCTTTTTGTAAGAACCAAGTATCTTGATGTAAGATGTCTTTGGTTTTATTGACAGGAGTGCTTCACACACAGCCTTGTTCTGTAGGTGACCTTCAAAGTCTACATAAAAGTTGTATTCCCAAGGTGTCTCCTTGGTTGGCCGCGATTCTATTTTAGTCAGATTTATTTTGCGTATCGCAAACTCACCCAAGATACCAAAGAGCGCGCCAGGGACATGCCGGACTGAAAATATGATCGAGGTCTTGTGGTGGTGGCCGCTATCAGGCAGATCGCTTTTTCCACTCTTTTTCTTTTTCGGCGAAAGCACAAAGAACCTAGTATAATTGTTCTTCCTGTCCTCTATACCTTCATCAAGTATCTCCATATCATACAATTCCGCCGCTCTCTTGCTTGCTATAGCAGTAGAATCTGCCATCTTGTTCTCCTTTATCATCTTCGCTGCGCCGGCTGTGTCATAAGTTGGCATCGGCTTGAGCCCTTTATTTTGAAGATATGCTCTGCATTGCGCAAGCGCTTGTGGATGCGAATACACATACCTGATCATTTTTGCATCTCTGTTTGCAATAAGACAGTGTCTAACGCGTTGGTAGATCTCGCCTACGACATTCATTTTAGTCTGGAGCAACAAGTCATAGATCTCATTGATGCTTCCCTCTATCGAGTTTTCCAATGGTACTACAATATACTCCACTTTGCCATTCTCTGCAGCGTCAAATACATCCTGAAAGGACTTGAGCGGCAGCAGTTTGACGTCGGGGAAATACTGTAGAGTAGCCATTTCGCCATAAGCTCCTCGCTCACCCTGAAAGGCAACCTTTGGTGCCATGCTGTTATTATTGTTATTATTATATTACTACTAGTAATACTACACTCTACTTGCTTGCTTTGTGTATCAGGCGAAATGTTTCCTTGCCATAGTCATGTGTCAGCTTGCGTTCTTCAAATGCACCGCACTCAACGCATTTTATCGTGTTTTCATTGGTGCGCACGGTATCTCCGCCGCACATAAAGCACAGGGCATAGAGCACTCCATACTCTTTTTCTGCAAGCGTAAGGTGCACCGTCGAGTTGAGCAGGCTGACAACTCTACCCCTTACGATGTCGCCTGTGTGAAAGATGGCACGTCTATCACCACCCCTTCTGTCCCTGTCTCCGCGGCTTCCAACCCTTGCTGAGGCAATGGCAGAAAACCCTGCAACAGATCTCTTGTCATTTATGTATAGGATCTTGACAGAGACCATGCTACTAAACAGCATATCGACATACCCGACAATGGTATCGCCCACCTTTGGCAGCATCGGCGAGTTCTTTTGGTCAACCTTGACAATTCTGCGTTTTAGATCATAAACTTTTGTTCCGACAGCTGCTGACCGCACCGTCCCATCGGAAGCAATGTAAGTATTCTTGCCTCCCTCAAATTCCTCGATGGATGCAATGTGCTCACCTGGCAGCATCGGCTTGTTGTCCTCTTTTATCATGATTTCAATGACTGGAGCTTGGAGGAAAGTTATAATTCTTTAGAGGTTTAGATTTTTAGAATTATTTGTATGGGATTATTGCAAAACTTGCATTTGTAATCATCTATGGGCCGAAAGATAACAAAGGTATAAAGAGCGGTATTTCCAAGGTGTTGGTGTGAGCCAGAATAGCCTATCCCTAAAGGTGCTTGAAGCATATACCAGAGATGTGGGTCGTGGAGTAGCAAGAATCGACTACGACTCAATGGACTCGCTGGGCGCGTCAACGGGAGATGTTATTGAAATCAGAGGCAAGCGCAGGACGGTTGCTAAATGTCTACCGCTTTATCCTTCTGATGAGGGCAAGGGCATTATCAGGGTGGACGGCCTTGTCAGGAACAATGCTGGCATTGCGATAGGCGATACTGTAATTGTCAGGAAGATAAAGGCAGTCCCGGCCGAAAAAGTGATTGTGGCACCTCTTGAGGCTATACCGCCAATAGATGAGCGCTATCTGGCAGACGCTCTTGAAAGCGTACCGCTAATCAAAGGTGATAACGTGATGGTTCCATACTTTGGCGGCAGGCTGACATTTCAAGTAATTGGTGTCACGCCGGCTGCAGATGCTGTTCTAGTCACACAGAAGACGATATTCCACATCGCAGAAAAGGGTGAAACTCTCAGAGGAGTTCCTCAGGTAACATACGAGGACATCGGTGGCCTAAAAGATGAGATCCAAAAAGTTCGAGAAATGATCGAGCTTCCGCTCAGGCACCCAGAGATATTTGAGAAACTAGGCATAGAAGCGCCAAAAGGAGTATTGTTGTATGGCCCTCCTGGCACAGGCAAGACGCTTCTGGCCAAGGCTGTTGCAAACGAAAGCAACGCTCACTTTATCAGCATCTCAGGACCGGAAATCATGAGCAAATTCTACGGAGAATCAGAAGCTAGGC
>JAICHI010000217.1 GCA_025922735.1 Nitrososphaeraceae archaeon
AAGGCCGGCCAGTCTATTATCTGGTGATGATTCGATTGTTCGTTTAGCTGCCTTGGTAGCTCAGGCTGGCTATTATTATAATAATAAGAAAAGCCTTGGGGGGGATTCGAACCCCCGACCTCTACCTTACCAAGGTAACGCTCTACCAGGCTGAGCTACCAAGGCAGCTAAACGAACAATCGAATCAATAAACCATATAATAATTATTGGGAAATACATAAGATCAAGATTTAATTATGCATACCTATTAACGCAACATCAAGCCTGCGGGGGTTGTAGAGCCTGGCCAAATAGGCTAAAAAGAAGATTGGAGACGCGGGACTTAAGATCTCATAAATGGGTTATCCCGTCCCTCAGGGGTCCGTGGGTTCAAATCCCACCCCCCGCACACTACCTAACTGTGAAGGTAAACCAGAACAGTAAAAGAGACAGCTTATAAGGACCAAAATCTTTTTTCTATTATGTCAAAACTACTGTATCAAGAATCTGCTGATCTGTTGTTATCTGACTTTACACAGGTCAGAAAAAAGACTATGCAGCTTTTCAAACCGTTAAGAATAGAGGATGCAGTAATGCAATCTGATCCTTTCGGCAGCCCTCCCAATTGGCATATTGCACATGTCACATGGTTCTTTCAAAAGGTCTTGGAAAAGCATGGTGCCAGACTAGAATCAGACAGTAATAGTAGCAGTAGTGGTGGTGGTGGTTTTAACTTAGAATATCTCAATTCATACTACCAGAAGTTTGGAAAAATTTTGCCAAAGCAAGAGAGAGGTAAATTCCCTCGACCTACTGTAAAGCAGACTCTTGATTACAGGTCATTTATAGACAGAAAAGTTACCAAATTTTTGAAAGAGAGATCATCAACAGTATCTTCTGAAGACGCAAATGCATTGACACATGAACTGCAGTACGACATCATGCTTGGAATGCAACACGAGATGCAGCATCAAGAACTAATGGTATACGATTTCCAGCATTATTTTGAGCGCTTCCCTGACTCCTCTGACAACTATGAGCCCCAAATCATTAATGAGCCCCCAAAAGCATCAGAAATAATAAGAATAACTACAAAAATGGTCGAGATCCCGGGAGGGATCTTTGATGTCGGATACAATAGCAACGGCTTTTGCTACGATAATGAGCTTCCAGAGCACAAGGTATACTTGCAAAACTTCGAAATGGACGTGGCGCCAGTAACCAATGGCGAATATATGAAGTTCATGGAGGAAGGGGGCTATGAAGATTATAGATACTGGCTAGCAGATGGATGGGAACTGGTGGAGGAGCAGCGATGGGACTCGCCCCTATACTGGGTGCAAGAAAATAATGAATGGAAAAAGAAAGATTTTCGCGGCCTGAGCAAGATTGACCCAGACGAGCCTGTAGTCAATGTGAGTTATTATGAAGCAGATGCATATGCCCGCTGGGCCGGTAAAAGACTTCCAACCGAGGCAGAATGGGAAAAGGCAGCAAGCTGGAATGATGACTTGCAGAGAAAAATGCTATACCCATGGGGTGATCAGAAGCCAACAACCAAACACTCCAACCTCCTTGAATCATACCTATGGGGTCCATCCAAGGTGGGGGCGTATCCTGCGGGCAAGAGCTATTATGGCTGCCATCAGATGATAGGAGATGTTTGGGAATGGACATCGTCAGAATATGTGCTCTATCCAGGCTTTAAGTCAAAATTTTCTGAATATACCGACAAGTGGACCATAAACCAAAAAGTGCTCAGAGGAGGATCCTTTGCAACATCGACGGCGCAAATACGCAACAGCTATAGAAATTATTTCAAGCCGCATGAAAGAATACTATTCGCAGGTTTCCGTTGCGCTAAAGAAGTTATTTAAGATGGTGAAAGGAGAGCCAGATTAAACCATCTTTTTTTGTCTGTAAAGTTCTTCTCTATACCAAAGCCGCAATCCTCAGCAAGCGCATCTATTTGATTCAAACTGTATTTGTATGAATTCTCTGTGTGGATACTCTCACCTTTTTTGAGAGAAAATGTTTTGCCTAATGCTCCTATGTATAGCTGTTGGTCGATTTTTGAAATCAGATGCATTTCCATCCTATGTTGATCATGATTGTAGAATGCATAATGTTCAAATTTTTCAAGTTCGAAGTTCCCACCAAGTTCCCTATTTATCCTTGCCAGCAAGTTCAAATTGAATTTGGCTGTTATTCCAGCCTTGTCATTATAGGCTGCGTTTAACACAGACTCGTCCTTTTGCAAGTCAAAACCGACGAGCAGAAAATCGCTTGCATTGAGTCTTTGCCTAACTGAGCGAAGTAAAGATCTTGCCTCTATAAGTTCAAAATTGCCAATGCTAGAGCCTAGAAAGAGCACTAGCTTTGTGTACGAGATATCGTCGTTGTTGTTCTTCTTCTTCTCCTCCTCCTTCTCAGCAACCTTGCATTCAGCAGCCGCCCTGTCAATGCCCATATTGTAATCAGATGCAATTCCAACGATGCTGGCTTTTGGGAATTGTGATTTCAATCTCTGCGCGCTCTCTGCTAATATGGTACTTGAGATATCGATTGGAAAGTAGTATATTCTCTTTTTCTGCGATGAGAAGTGACTAAGGAGAATCGCTGTCTTGGAACTGCTCCCACTTCCAAGCTCTATTATGTGGATGTTATTGCCCAACAAATTTGAAATGACTGGAGCACACTTACTAAGTATTGATGCCTCTGTCCTTGTAAGATAATACTCGGGCTGAATGCATATCTGCTCAAATAGTTGTGAGCCTACCTTGTCGTACAAATACTTAGGACTGAGGTACTTGTTTTTGCTTGCTAGGCACATCGCAACATCATTTGAAAACTCTTCAAACTCTCTGTTTTGTTGAAGCGTCAATTTTCTTACAATAACTCCTTCTTATCCATAGGCTCCGTGAATGTAGTATCATCTCCAAGCCGTGTTAGGCAAGGCATCCATTACAGGGTGGTTTGTATCAATAAAATGTCGGGTCGCAAGTCTTCCAGGCGATGAGTCACAGCAACCAACATGACCACATGACAGGCACATAC
>JAICHI010000218.1 GCA_025922735.1 Nitrososphaeraceae archaeon
AATCGTTTCTATAGCCTGATGGAAGCATTTGCATTTGGGAGGATATTTCGCTCATCTTGTAGTTGTTGTGTTATCGCCAGCTGGCGAAGAGATCTGGAACCTGCTGCATGGTAGTGAGCTCTTAAAAGGTAGCGGTGTTGTCATGCAAAATGATACTGGCTTTTTGTAATTGGCGTAGGTTATTGCAAGTTCAAATATTCGTTCAAAAAGAGGATGTTGATGTGGTGGTCGTTGTCATCACAGCCGTCCTGCTTTCGTGATTCCAGTCGTGGCTGTCCTAGAATTCATCATTCTTGTTCTCTTTAGTCTTAGCAATCATTCTGAATGTCTGATCTGATCAAGAGTTACTAATCCAGATTACTGTTTCACATTATTTGTATTGCTTTTTTTGGAAAGTTAAAAAATTAGAGGATGTTACGATCCTTCAGTAGTTCGGCAAGCAGGATAGCGCCTTTTGCCGATCCCATCTTTTCGTTGTGCGACAGGAGTATATACTTGATACCGTTATCAAATGCTGTGTCTTTGCGGATTCTTCCAACAACTGTAGTCATCCCATCGTTTATTTCTCTATCAATTCTTGGCTGTGGTCTTGTTGGATCATCGTGCACGATGATGTAGTCCTTTGGCGCGCTTGGCAAACCCATTATAGTCACATTCTTTGAGAATTTCATCATTTCTTTCTTTACATCTTGTGCCTCTGCCGTCTGCTTGGTTTCCACAAATACCGACTCTGTGTGACCGTCAAGTACTGGAACTCTTGTACAAGTACAGCTAACCTTGAGCGGCGCAGGAGCAATCGAGCCATTGTTCATATGGCCGAGGATCTTCTTTGTCTCAACCTGTACCTTTTCCTCCTCCTTTGGAATATAAGGGATGACATTATCCATGATGTCAAGTGCGATGACGCCTGGCGACCTTCCTGCGCCAGAAAGGGCTTGCATAGAGGTCATGAACACTCTATCGATGCCAAACCTATCAAGTATCGGCTTTAGTGTTATTGCCATGCCCGTTGTCGTGCAGTTTGGCAATGGCGCAATAAACCCCTTCCAACTACGGTTCTTTCTCTGGATGTTCAGCAGTTCAGCATGATTATCGTTAATGCCTGGTATCAATATTGGTACATCAGTTTCATAGCGGAACGCAGCAGCAGTACTGATTACGGGTGTGGTCTTGGCAAACTTGGGCTCCACTATTTTTGCGTCATCTGATTCAAGTGCAGTAAATATAAGGTCAAAATTCTCTGGCTTGATGTCGTCCACTTTGCTGACAACCATGTCCCTGATATACTCGGGCACTTCTTCCCTATTGTGCCAGCGTAAAATGCCAGAATTTGGATCACGGATTGCGTCAACGTATTTTTTTCCAGCCGACCTTTCAGATGCGGCCACCTGCTTCAGTTCAAACCAGTTGTGCTTGTTCAGGGCAATAATGAATTCTTGGCCCACTGCGCCCGTGGCTCCAATGACTGCTATCTTTAGCATGTATGGGAGCGGTTGGTGTGTTGGAATTAATAATCGTTATTGATTTTCTTTCTTTTATCTGGCCATGTGCTTGGATTTCTGGATTTGGCGTTACAATACACATTGCTGATCGCTTTTCAAATTGGAGGAGGATTCATTCGGCTCCCTTCTCATGAAGACGGATAAAAGAAACTCAAAGTAAATCAATTCAATGTCCGAATGGTTCCAATATGATTCCGACTATTGCAAAAGCTAGGTGTACATTGTACGTCGTTTCCTATCTTAATAGATCGGGTATCTTTACTCTGCGCCTTCTTCCTTTCCTAAAGCCTTACCAGAGCCTTCCACCTTTTTTGTTGGGCTGTCTGAGCTTGTCTTTGCAACTTCTTCTTCAACTTCAGTAGCCGCCCCAGGTCCAAGCTCCCCCTTCCTACCCTCACCACCTTCTCCTCCACTACCCATTCCAATTGTTTCCTTTACTTTTTCCTTGATTTTTTCTCCGCCGCTTTCTCCTGCCCCAATTGTTTCCTTTACTTTTTCCTTGATTTTTTCTCCTGTCGAACCATTGGTCATTGGAAGTGTGTACCACCAACAAAATATTAATAGGGAATAGAAGAGGTTAACGAAGATCTATTCTATTTACGATGCAGTTTCTAGATTGCTGAATTTATTATACTTATTTTCTGCCATTCTAATATATTGCAACTGTCGCTAGCGATAATGTGATTACTAGCTTTGACATGATCATACGAAAATATCTTGATATGGCTAGCAACCCAGACATGATATTCTGTACGGCCTTGAAGCGGCATTAATGAAATGCACTAACCAAGATTTAAGAATAATTTTCAAATATAGCTGCAGAGCACTTCATAATAGAACCACAGCTTGATGCTAATCTCTCACAGTAAAGAAAGAGGGATCATCAATCATATCCGTATGGCGAGGTCTTTTGAAATTCAAGATGTTTGAGCAATAGTATTATTATTACTACTCGTATTTACTTTCTCACTAATCACAAAGTCACTGATAGTTTTTGTTTCAGTTCTTGGCTTCTTCCTTATTACTATCTCTTGCCTAACGTAAGGTTCTTTCTTTATCTTGACTACCTCGTGGATTAATGGAACTCGTATCAGAGTTCTTGTGGTCTTTGAAGGCGGGTTTTCTAATGTCGATGCATTGCCTTCTGCTGTTGCTGATCTCTTTTCTATGACTATCTCTTCATGCATAACAGATACTTCTATGGTCTTTGTTTCCGTGACAGGTTCTTTTATTATTGTGGCTTCGTCAGTTATGATCTTCTTTGATACATTGAGCTTTTCTTCAATAACAGGAACAGTTATCTCTTCCTCTCCGCCTTTTTGTTCTGATTTGATGCTCCTTAACTGTGCGGCATAGTCTTGGATATCGCTGATTTCATAATCTGTCAGTTCTGCTCTGGCTATTGAAAGCAGCAAATCCGGATCGTTGAAGCCCTGTACGCAGTTCTTGGGTACTCTATAATTATAACTGCTGTGAGGACCCTCATCTGAAATTATTATTGTGTCCTCGTTGTCAACAGCGCCAATTACTTTA
>JAICHI010000219.1 GCA_025922735.1 Nitrososphaeraceae archaeon
TATACCCATCCTTTAGATTCGTAGATGCAGCCACGAAAGCATCTTCTGAGTTCAGGTTCCACTCCCACCCAGTCCATTTCTTTCTGCGAGGAAATTACGGCATTATTTTGAATTCAATTTAGATAATTGTCGGGCAAAAAGCTCCGCAATAATAGGACTATTCTCTAATTAGGGTTCTGTCACTTTATCGGCTCACAACAATGCATCCAAGCGAGATACTGAACTGACAGAACCCAAAGAAGAAGGGTTAAATAAATCCAAACCATATTGCAGCAAGATCTTGGTAAATATACCGTATTTGAGAAACAAAATATCGATTTCACTCGCATTTTCTGCTGCAATCCTAATGCTGCTGACGACGACGATGACGACTAGTCCACTGCTACTCTTTAACGTTATACCAGTACAAGCTCAAACCTCTCTAAGTTTCCGAACAACAGAACCAGCTAGTGGCAGTGATGCTGATTGCTTGGTTGGCGATGCTACGCTAACTTTTGATGCACAAGGAACTCCTTCTTCTTCTAATCCGCAAGTTTTGGATATAACAAGTGGAACATTTAAGGTAACTGCTACTGATGATGAACAAAAATCGTATAGTGGCAATCTCGCATCTGGATCATTTACCAATAACAACGGGGGAGGAGTACTGAAGTTTGCATTAAGTGGAACAATAGAGAATGCTTCTAATACTACAAATTGCTCTATTGAAGGTGCTACGTTTTCAATAGGAGCGCCGTGTAGTACATCGAATGACGGTGCATCGAATCCCGTCTCCATTAGCACTCATTATATAGCTCAAGCTCCAGTTTTTAACAACTTCAATGGTGTGGTTGAATGTTCTCAAGGAGGAGGAGATACAACACAGTCTTCTTCTTCTTCTATGACTGGAACCACACAAGATGGTGATGGTGATGGAATACTTGATGCTAATGATAACTGTCCGAATCTTACTCACACAAGTTGTTATAAAGAAGGAGATACAGCAGTAGTAGTTCATAGCAATAGGTGAAAATGTGCAATTCATGATCTGACTTGTTACGGGTTGAAGATGAAGAGCCTGTAACGTTACAGAACCTTTTGTGTGAGAGCTGACATAAAGAGAAAATGCACCTGGCTAAAGAGATTAAAAAATGGAGAGGTAGGATTTGAACTGTAATAATCCTCCTTCTATATCTACTGCCAATTTGGATAGGAGGGAGAGAGAACCTAGAAAAAACTGGCTGAGGTAGTAGGTTGTTCTTTTTCTTCCTGTGTAGTCAATTCTCTTCTTTTATCTTGCTGCTGTTATTGGCTTTAGTCTCTATTCGCTCAACTTCTGACATGCATTCCTTCAACTCTTTGTAATGGTGAAAGAGAGAATCGAAATAATGACAGAATGAAATACACCAATTGAACAGAATTAGAGCAGTCAGGAATGTAAAGTCTGGGAATATCAAGCAATAACAAGATACCTTTCGAAAAGCCCTGAAATAATGACTTCACCAGAAAATTACTTAAATAATCGAGGTCTCATCGTTTCCTTCTATGAACTTTAGAGGAGGTTCGCATGAAAACAATGGTAGTAGATGAGGCAAAGTTGAATGAATTTATTGGAAGAACTGTCGGGGAATGGGGAGCCATAGAAAGCGCATTGCTTACTTTCATAGGCGATAAGCTTGGTTTATTCAAAGCGATGGCAGGAGCAGGCGCATTGACACCAGAAGAACTAGCGAAAAAAACAGGCACACATCCGCGAATAATAAGAGAATGGCTCGCTGCTCACGCTGCTGGAGGTTTTGTTACATACAATCCAGCTGCAGGTTCATATACGCTCCCAGAAGAGCAGGCTTTTGCGCTAACAAATGAGAATAGCCCAGCCTATATAGTAGGCTTCTACCAGATTATAGCAGGACTTTTCAAAGACCAGGAAAAAATCATTGAAGCCTTTCGAACTGGAAAAGGTCTTGGATGGGGAGACCATCATCATTACCTATTTGAAGGCACAGAGAGGTTCTACAAGCCAAGTTATGTAGCAAACCTAACAGCAAGCTGGATTCCTGCGCTAGAAGGTGTTGAAGAAAAGCTTAGGAGGGAAGGGAGTGGCGCAAAGGTAGCAGATGTTGGATGCGGTCACGGGATATCAACAATTCTAATGGCAAAAGCATACCCTAACTCACGAATCATAGGATTTGATTATCACAAACCCTCAATTGAACGTGCAAGAAAGGAAGCAGAAAAAGAAGGCTTGAAGAACATAACATTTGAAGTAGCAGGCTCTACAGACTATCCTGGCGACGATTATGACTTGGTAACATTCTTCGATTCCTTCCATGACATGGGGAATCCCTCTGCCGCAGCCAGGCATGTGTTGCAAACATTGAAGAAAAAAAATGGTACATGGATGCTAGTAGAGCCTTTTGCCAATGATAAACTAGAGGATAATTTCAATCCGCTTGGAAGGGCAATCTACTCTGGGTCTACTATGATTTGCGTTCCTGCGTCTCTAAATGAAGATGGACCCGCACTAGGAGGGCAAGCAGGTGAAAAAAGAATAAGAGAGGTAGTAAAATCGGCAGGCTTTTCAAAGTTCCGACGGGCAACCCAGACGCCATTCAACTTGGTCTTTGAAGCAAGACCGTGACCCTTCTGCCAAACGGATAAGACCAAGACTTGCCACACACTTTTTCTGTTTCTTACTGGCTTGGCTAGCTTTTTTCTCAAAACTTTCGCTTGACGGTACAAAATGCTACAGGTCATGCACAGAAAAAAGGACAGGGTGGGATTTGAACAAGCTTTCCATCAATAGCTGACTGGCTTAGAATAGAATGTGCTGAGGTCGTGGGTTCCACTCCCACCCGGTCCATTTCTTTCTGTTGTACAAATACGGTATTATTTTGAATTCAATTTAGATAACTGTCGGACAAAACTCCTAGCAATGGTTTTTCAATAATTTTCACATAATAATGACAACTGA
>JAICHI010000220.1 GCA_025922735.1 Nitrososphaeraceae archaeon
ACAAATTCTGAGTGTCGTCGATTAACCGCTTGAGCTTTTCAGTCAATCCACCTAAAGTGTCGACGCCAAAAGACATCAAAAAATAAAGAGCCAGCGGGCTTTAAAAACGGTGTGCCTGCTAATAGTTGTTGTTGTTATTGTTATTACTGCTGCCGTATCCGCGGCTGTAGCCATAGCGACTGCGCCTTCTATCGCGGACATATCCTGTCTGGCTCGTGCTGCCGCTATAGCCACCGGAACCTCCTCCACCGTCACCGCTGCCATAGCGTCGTCCGCCGCCACCCCGCTCAGTACGGTAGCCGCTTCTGCTGCCGCTATAGCCACCGCGCCAGCGGTATCCACCTCCTCGACCAAAAGATGGTTGGCGCTGCGCTATTACCGGCACAATAACTCCAAGCTCATCATTCAGCTTGCGGATTGGCAACTTTGTCTGCGCAAGTATCCGCCCAAAGTCAGAGATCCTGTCGTTTGAGACAAGTGAGATTGCATTGCCCTCTCCCCCCGCCCTTGCGGTCCGTCCAATCCTGTGGAAATAGACATTCGGATCCTCCGGCACATCATAATTGATTACATTTCCTACAGCCTGGACATCTATTCCTCTTGCTGCAATGTCTGTTGCAACAAGTATGTCTTCAGTTCCTCTCTTGAACTTGTGCATAGCATTGTCCCTCTGTTTTTGCGAAAGATCCCCGTGAATAGTGACTGCGCTAAAGCCCTCCTGTCTGAGCTTATAGGCAAGCCTGTCTGCTCTTTGTTTTGTTGCAGCAAACACTATGGTCTGTGATTTGGCATTCTGGTTACGCCGAATGAAGTCCACCAAGTGTTTAAATTTTTCGCGCTCCTCTACTACCAGATATGATTGGTCGATAGTTTCAAGCGTGATTTCTTCTTCATTAAGCCTCACGTGCTCAATCTTGTTCTGCCTCATATATTCTTCTGCCAGCCTCAAGATCTCTGGCGGCATCGTTGCAGAGAAAAGACATGTTTGCCTGTCTTCGTTGACATAGAACAGGATGAACTTAATGTCGTCAATAAAGCCCATGTCAAGCATCCTGTCTGCTTCGTCGAGTACCACGAACCTGACATCATCTAGGATTATTGAGCCCTGCTTGATATGATCAATAAGTCTGCCCGGTGTCGCAACTATGATTTGCACGCCTCGCCTGAGTTTGTCAAGCTGTAGGTTGATGCTTTGGCCGCCATAGATTGTGACTGCCCTAATTCCAATGTACTTTGCAAACCGGTTGATCTCGTCTGTCACTTGCACCGCAAGTTCTCTTGTCGGAGCAAGTATCAAGACCTGTACTGGGCCGCCTGGCTTGATCTGTTGCAATATGGGCAGGCCAAAGGCCGCTGTCTTGCCGGTTCCTGTGTGCGCCTGTCCCACGACATCTTTACCCTGCAAAATAAGAGGTATCGCTGTCTCTTGTATGGGGAATGGCGCCTTAAATCCATTTTCTGGGAGTGCTTTTGTTAATTGTGCACTCAAACCTAATTCTTCAAAGGTTTTTGTCATTTTCCTTTTCACTCTTGTATATTTCTTTTATATCCACAAAAGCCACGGAAGATATGAAAAGTCATTTTTTTGCTCATACTTGACAAATCCGCCGTATAGAAACTTTTGTCTTGCTTTGTTTAGACAAGACAATGATATAAGGTATGCGGTATCATATTCAGTTTAAATTTCAAGCTATCATACTGAGCACTATAATACATGCCTGATCCCGATGCTAGGCGCCTGCTTTGGTTCCTTTTTGCTGGCTCCCGCGGGGGCGACAATAGGATAAAGATAATCGATTTTCTTAAAAAGAGACCTTACAACATCAACCAGCTTGCAGATGCCCTTGGAGTCGACTACAAGCTGGTTCAGCATCACATTGGCGTGCTTGAGAGGAACAACATGGTCACAAAGGCTGGAGAAAAATATGCAGTACTTTACTTTATTTCAAACTACCTAGAGGCCAACATTGAGGCATTCAATGAGATCCAGGCCGCAATAGAAAAGCAGAACAAATCTGGAAAAAAGTAAATAAGGCAATTTCTCTGACGTCTGATGATAATGGCTCTGTTGATGGACATCAGCTCCCTTGTAAGCATGGTAAACATGGCTATACTGGTTGTATTGCTGGTGGTGTATGCTAGGATATATATCAAAACCCGAGCCACTTTTACGATCGGCCTTGCAGTTTTTGTCAGTATGCTTATGCTCCATAATGGTATAGCAGTTTACGGCTACTTTGCAATGGCGCCTCTTTATTCTGGCGAATTGCTGCCCTATTTTGCCGGGATACATATCGCAGAGCTTGCAGGGCTAATAGCTCTTCTGAAAGTAACAGTCTGGCCTGAGGGATTAAAGACCACCAAAGCTGCCTCATAGACTGCGGAGAGCAAGCTAGAGATCTGGTAGAGATCTGGAAAAAAGTATTAATCTGAAAATTGGCAGATGCTGTATGAATTGGCAGAGACTAGCGTTTTAATATCTGCTCTAGCAGGGGCAGGATCATTTTTCTCGCCATGCATCTTGCCGATAATCCCTGCATTTGTCTCGTACCTCTCGGGCACAGCCCTTACCGAGATCCAGAGTCAAAACCCTAGCCTAAGCGGCGCTTCAGTCGCCATGAAAAAATCTACTAGGCTCAACATTTTTCTGAACACCATCTATTTTGTGCTTGGGTTTTCGCTTGTGTTTGCCATCATGGGCGTGTTATTGAATAGCTTCCTTGCCAACGTCGGTACTGGTTTTCAGACCACTTTCCAGTTGATAGGGGGCGCAGTAATAATTGCATTTGGAGGATATCTTCTCCTGTCTATGAAACTCCGCTTCCTCAACTTTGAAAAGAGGATGAGAAACCTGCCTCGCTTTAAGACTACCTATCTTACATCTTTTGTATTTGGGGCTGCCTTTGCTTCTGGTTGGAC
>JAICHI010000221.1 GCA_025922735.1 Nitrososphaeraceae archaeon
GCTAGCGGTAAAGGATGCATATGATGAGCTCGACATCCGAGTGATTGACTAAGAATAATAGTCTGGCGAAGCGCAGAGTTTCTCACCTGCTGCACTCCAACCAGACAGTTTGTTCCCCATCGGTTTGGTCGATGTAAGAATAGTATAGCACATTGAGAATTTAAATGTGATGGCTATTACTGTCATACGTACGACATAATGGCTAGGTTATGCTGTATTATCGAGTAATAACAACCTGTGCCCATATAGCATAATCTCATTATGAGGTAGAATTATTGCTTTAGGTTCTGCGCCAGTTAGTAAATGAGTGTTAGCAGGTGTGCAGTGTAGCCGCGACAAGCCCATTTAAGAAAGACTAATATTATTACACTCATAGGTTACTTGCTCAAATAAATTGATATGTAAAGATCAAATAATATTTCCAGAAATACCTTTAAATGACTATCAGCATTATTGCAATCCAGTAATGCCAGTTGTAGGTATCGATGATCTTGCTATGTATATACCCAAGCTTTATATCGATTACAAGGATTTTGCTGAAGCAAGAGGCATTAATCCTCAAAAACTCGAGTATGGTATAGGAATTAAGAAGATGGCCATTGCTGACACTAACCAGGATTCTGCCTGTATGGCTGCAAACGCATGCATAAAGTTAATGCAGAAGAATCATCTTCATCCAGAGGACATTGGAAGGATTTACGTCGCCACTGAATCATCGCTGGACGAATCAAAGGCAATGAACTCTTTTGTTATTGGAATGTTAGAACAGATCTATGGCGATTGCTCCTTTGAACACGCCGGCGGGATTGAATGTAAATTTGCTTGCGTAAGTGGATCTTATGCACTCTACGACAATGCAAACTGGATAAGAGCTGAGGAAAACAATGGCCAGGCTGCTATAGTCGTCGTAAGTGACATAGCCAAGTATGATATTGGTTCTACCGGGGAATACACTCAAGGTGCCGGTGCAGTTGCTCTCTTGGTAAAAGAGAATCCGCGGCTTTTGGCCTTTGATCCTAAAGTTCCTTCGACAACGATCAAAAATGAATACGACTTTTATCGTCCGTTTGGTAAAGAAACTCCTCTTGTAAACGGGAGCTACTCAAATTTATTATACCTCATATCGGTTAGGAAGGCATTTGACGCCTACAAGGAAAAGGCAATCAAGACAGGGCTTATCCAGCTCAAGGACGGCGAATCGATAACTGATCACATCGATTTTTTCGCAGTCCACCTTCCATACAGGAAGATGGGCGAGAAGGCACTAGCCTATCTGCTAAGACATGAGTGGCGCTATCTACCAAGGTGGAAACATGTTATCAAAGAGGTTGGGATGTCAGAACCCCAACCAAAGGATCCTCGTGGAACCATAGAGTCAATTCTTGCTGACACTGAATTCATGAAGGCTGACGAGCAGTTCAGACGCGCTTTCATGCAGACATCATTTTACAACGAAGTATACGAGAAAAAGATGGCTAGCTCGCTTGAAGCATCTGCAATAATTGGCAATTTGTATACTGCATCTATGTATATGGGTCTCCGAAGTATGCTAGAGTTTGAGTTCAAGAAAGGAACAGACCTAGAACAAAAGCGGATTGGCTTTGGCTCTTATGGGAGCGGCAGTAGCGCTATGGTCTTTAGCGGAACGGTACAATCACAATACAAGGAAGTAGTAAGTAAGATGGACTTGGATTCAGAGATCGGCCCAAGACAAAAGCTCACGATGGAAGAGTACGAGAGACTCCACAGGAACGAGCGCGGCTTTAATGACTCGATTATCCAAGCCCATAAAGAATTTGTGCTCGTCAGGGTAGGTGGTAATACTGCCGAGAAGGCAGGGTTAAGAGTATACAACTACGTCAGCTAACTAACTAACTACCTTGAACTCTATCCCTTTTTGTTTTAGAAATTCTATCAAGCGGTGAGCGTGTTTTTCGTTTTCCAGCTCAAGACTCAGGTAAACCCCAGCAGTTCCTGCGGGGATATGTGCACTCATCCTGTCATGCTCCACTTCGACTATATTGACGCTCAGCTCTGCGATGCCATCTACTACACTTTTAAGCGCACCAGGCTTGTCTGGCAGTAGGATAAAAATCTTAAGCAACCGGCCCATCTGCATCAGACCCTTTGCCACTATTTGGCCCAGGAGGTACATGTCGACGTTTCCTCCTGATAGGATGGTTACGACCTTGTCCTTCCTACTCCCAACATAGCTGCCATTTGATAGAAGGTAAGCGAGGCTGGCCGCTCCTGCAGGCTCGACCACCAACTTGGCGCGCTCCATCATGAGAAACATCGTCTTTACTATCGACGTGTCGTCAATTAGAACGATATCGTCTAGGTACTTGCTTACTATTTGGTGTGTAAGTTCGCCGGGTTGCTTGACTGCAATGCCATCTGCTATGCTGTAGCCATGCTTTGTACACTGGAGCGATCCCCTGGCAAGCGATTCTTTCATGGCAGGAAAGGCTGTTGACTCGACGCCTATTATCTTGACATTTGGCTTTCTAGACTTGACTGCAATTGCCACACCAGCAGCAAGGCCTCCGCCGCCTATGGGCACGTATATTCTGTCAACTTCTGGAAGGTCTTCGAGAAGCTCAAGGCCGATCGTGCCTTGGCCAGCAATGACATCGGGATCGTCAAAAGCGTGGACTATTGTACTACCCTCCGACTTGGCAATCTGTTGTGTCGCTTCCCATGCATCGTCATAATTTGTTCCCCGCCGAATTACTTTCGCACCATATGATCTTGTTGCCGCAACTTTGGCTGGCGACGCGTTCTCCGGCATGACAATTGTGCATGCGATCTTCTTTATCATAGCAGCATATGCCACACCTTGGGCGTGGTTGCCGGCAGAGGCTGCAATTACTCCGTAGCCCGTCTGCTTGTGAGACAGCCTGCTGA
>JAICHI010000222.1 GCA_025922735.1 Nitrososphaeraceae archaeon
ATATATACATATAATATTCAAAAATTATGAGTGCTTATTTGGAAAAATCGCCTATTGGTAAGGAAGCGGGATTATACTCTAAAAAACCTTTTACGGTACCAATGATATTATTATTATTGTATCATGACACTCTGTTATCTTTGCAGCACAAGGACAGCCTCAATGGAATGTTCTGAATGCAAGAGACCTGTATGCAAAAAGTGCACAAAGGATTTCCCATTCTCGAGCAGTGCATGCCTTGAATGTGCGGAAAGCATAAAGACTGGCTTGGGGGGCATCAGAAAAGACGAAGAGATTTTTTAACTTTTTTCTCATTTTTTCTAAGGTTATAGTTATACCAAAAAATTGAAACATCTTCTTTTTGATGCTCACCATAAATAACATGACATATCTATCTCCTATTTCCTATCTTTAATATAGGGAATTACTTGCAACTAGCCCAAGAGATCTGAGCAAATGACTCCTATAACAGTTGCAAAGTTTGGCGGTAGCGCTCTTGGGCTAGAGGGAGCTATGATCCCCCAGATCGTTGATAGGATAAAACAGCTGCACCAAGAATCTAAGGTAGTCGCTGTTTTCTCGGCACCTCTGATTGAATATAATGGCAAAATCCTCTCTATGACTGATCTGGCGATTAGTGTGGGCAGAAGCTATGCTTCTTCTACTCCTGTAGAGATTGAAGTGCTAAGAGAGCTCTACGAGAGAATATCCTCCAAGTACTTGGACAGCCATCGCCGCCATGAATTTCTTGATACTCTTGATAAATTCTACAGACAGGTGATAATTTCACTCAAGCAGGCGGCGGAGAATAGGCGCTTTGTTGATGTAATAAGATCAAGAACGCTTGCATACAGCGGTGAAGTGACAATGTCATACTTGATGGACTATGTGATGCAGAGCATAGGTCTCAAGTCATCACATGTGTTAATCGAAAAATGGCCGATAATCACTGATGACAACTTTGAAGCCGCCAACTTTATGGTACAAGAGTCAAAACACCATGCCGACCATCTTATCGACCTAGTAGATCACAGTGATGTGGTGTCTATGGGCGGCTTTATCGGCAAGACTGTGGATGGACTCGAGACGACATACGAGCGTGGAGGCTCAGATAGGACTGCTGTTGATATTGCAATTCTACTCCATGACCATTACGACGTCAAGATCGACTTTGAAAAGGATAGCGCAGTCTTAAGCGCAGATCCGAGGATCGTGAAGGAAGAGTTAGAATACATACAACATCTATCGTACAATGAGGCCAAGCTTGCAGGCATGTTTGGTATGAAAATCCTCGACCCAATTGCGATAAAAGAGATAGACGACAACAACCTTGACATTCCTATTGCTATCACAGAGATGATCAAGCCAAATGGCAATGTCACCCTGATTAAGAAGAAGCCGCCAGTTTTAGAGCATGCCAATCCGATAAAAATAGTAACTGGCAAGAGAAACTGCGCTATGGTGAGGATGGAGAGTACGGCATCCTCACATCTTGTGGCATCGCTCCAACTTGACAGGCAGTATCACGATTTTGTGAAATTGTCGCCCTATCTGATCGATGATACTGAAATGACTCGTCTGCTGTTCCTTGACGCTGACTATATCAGAAGGCATGAGAGGTACATCCGCGCCTACTGCCCTCAGACTGAGATAGTCTATGGTAGAGGAGTAGTTACGCTCATTGGTGATGAGATGTGGCGCGTCCCCAAGATCGCATCGACTGCCAGCAGTACAGTAAGTGAACATGACCTCAACATCCTCAACCTTGACGCACAGGAGGAAACTTCAAGGATCCTAATAGTGGTCGAGGACAAGGGGACGAATGTTGCAGATGCAGTCAGAGCGATACATTCTACAAGGACGAAGATCCATGAGTTGAAATGACACAAGGGAAAATATGGCTCGATGGATCGCTTGTCGATTGGGATAATGCTAAGATTCATGTATTAACGCATGGGCTGCACTATGCAACAGGTGTCTTTGAAGGTGTCCGCTGCTACAAGACGGTGAACGGCAGCGCAATATTCCGATTAAGTGATCACATACAGCGACTGATGGACAGTGCAAGGATTTACTTTATGGATCTTGGGTACACCAAGCAACAGCTGGAAAGAGCGGTGATTGAAACTGTCAAGGCAAACGACATGGAAGAGTGTTACATCCGGCCAATTGCATACTATGGCTATGGCAAAATGGGAGTCAATCCTCTGCCAAACAAAGTATCTGTCGCTATAGCAGCCTGGAAGTGGGATGAGTATCTGAAAAGGAGCGATGGGGCAGACAAGGGTATGCGCATGATGGTATCGTCGTGGATAAGGATCGACAACAGGGCCATGCCGATGCGCGCCAAGGCAACTGCCAACTATGCCAATTCTGTGCTTGCAAGGGTAGAAGCTATCAAGGCTGGCTTTGATGAGGCGATAATGCTAAATTCAGATGGGGCAGTAGTCGAGGGAAGCGCCGAGAACATATTCGTAGTAAAAGACAACATTCTTGCCACTCCTCCTACTACCTCTGGTGCACTCGAAGGTGTAACAAGAAGCAGCATATTGGCAATTGCCAAAGAAAATGGCATCAAATATGAAGTGCGGAACATTTCACGAGACGAGCTCTACACTGCTACTGAGGTGTTCCTGACTGGCACAGCCGCAGAGGTCAAACCCGTAGCTGAGATTGATAATCGAACGATAGGTGACGGCCTGACGGGCAAGAGGACAAAACAACTAAGGTTGCTGTTCGATGCAGTAGTTCACGGCAGGGACAGAAAATTCAGCAAGAGGTGGCTCACCCCCATCAACTGAGCAAGGTCGCCTATTATTGTAAAATGTATTGCAAGATGCACAGGTAATGCGCCAGCCAGATACAAGCCACTGCTACGCATATTCAACTTCTTGACAAAATA
>JAICHI010000223.1 GCA_025922735.1 Nitrososphaeraceae archaeon
CTCGGAGGACAAGGAGGGGAAAAATGAGCATCAGCATAATAATGAATTTAGAAATTATGTGATGGATTAAAAACTGAGCGTAAACACACTCCGATTGGTCTTCTAATAGCCTGTGCCTACACCCTCCTAGTTATCTAGTATACGAGCCCTTTCTCTTCGTTTAGTCTATAAGTAACTCCTTTACTTACCTTTTACGAAAGAGACACCACAGCAACAATAACCACAGCCAACCCATGAGAGAAGTGTCTGAAATCAAAATTTTTAAAGATTTGCTATCATTCTTCATCAAAATCATGGTCTCCTAGCAATTAAAGTCGTCAGAATTCTTTTAGAGGTTCAACGTTCAAGCCAGAAAACAAAATAGAACAAATTGATAAAATTTGAATCTTATCACAGGCTTTATCATTGTGCACCTAAGACTATGCAGCATGTACAAAAAAATGGAGCGGATGGGATTTGAACAATAGCTATTCTCTCATTTGGTATTTTTAGATAGATTGTCATGCTAAGAAACTGTTGCTGAGGTCGTGGGTTCAAATCATTCCACCCTGTCCACTTTTTCCTGTTGTACAACTACGGGAACTGGTCACAGGTTGTTCAAAAAAACTCTCTCCACTTGACTTTGGGTGTATATACATAACTCTATCTCTTTTTACATTAGCTCGAACCTTAAAGCTATGGCTGAGGTATCAAATTCTCAAAAGGAATCGTGCCACCCTTCCATTCCCACTCTGCAAAACGGTTGATGCCTTCCGCATATTCAACTTGACCTATTGCTACCAGGTTGTCAAGGAATGCTAGCTGCCCAGTCGAGTTTGTGCTAAAATACGCAACACCAGTTCCACTTCCTGAGCCATCCGGATTTGTACGAGTGAGGTAAACAAAGCTGATAGTTGCATTTTCTTGTTCTTGTGCTGCTGCACCGCCTTCAGTCATTATAACGGCATGACCTTGATAAAAGGAAACTCCGTTAGGTTGAATATTGATTGTGACATTTGCTGTCTCAGTTGCGTTTATAACACTTGTACCGTTTGGAGGCAGTATTATTCTGTTGCCCGAATATGAGATTACTATATATGTTTCATTTACTGGGTTCACGTTTGGTTCTACATCTTCCCGTTCATCTAGGTATGAGAAAAGACGACCCAAAAGAGCATTTGAAGCATTGTTGGTAGTGGTCGTACTGCTTACAGCTTCTTGCTCTTCTTCTCCTGCTGATGTAGTAGTTGTAGTAGTGTTCTCGCCAGTTGTAGAGGCTGATACCGGAGTAATAGTAGCCGATACAAAAATTATTGTCAGTGTGAAGATTGTAGCAGCTACTGTTGTTGTTGCAAGACGGGTGTTGTTTAGCAGAGGTATTTTTCTTCTATTATTATCATTATTATTATTATTCAGCGTTTTCATTTTGCGTGCATCGGGGATGGAAAAACAAAGGATAAAAACGTTACAGCAATTGACGAGAAAAGGGTGCTATGAACAAGATTTCATAGTAAGCAGTAACAATGTACTATCATTGGATATGACCATCATCAAGTCTTTCCTAGTCACTCAAAGAAGCCCTCTAGTGCTTTTGCAGTCTCCTTGGGTCCTTCTTCTCATCTCATTCCAAACATGAGTCTAAGCATTTTTCTTTATTTTCACGTCCTATCAAAACTTAAAGATTTGATGTGTTTGCTTGCAGTATTTTTAGCTCCGTAACCATGCACCATTAAGCGAAGTCTTAAGGAAAAGCTAGCAAGATGGTAGAGCGGGCGGGATTTGAACAGTTAAGAAATACTTTTTCGAATGCTGTTGCCCGTTAGATAAGAGGTATGGTTGCCTTTGAGGAAAGCTTGCTGAGGTCGTGGGTTCAAATCCCACCCGGTCCACTTTTATCAATCTGACAAAATACGGTATTGACTGAGCTTCTTTTGATTCGCTAAGGTTATAGGATTGTTCAGGCACTTCAGTTGTCATTGTTTCTCAAATGTAGGAGTGGCTAGTTGCAGCACATGCAGACAAACACACCTAACCTTGAGCGTCATATGCTTCGCATGGGGTCAATAGCATTTCTTGCAGGTATGGCTATTTTCCTTGTATCCACAATCTTGCATCCTGGCAGAGAAGACCCAACAAACCATCCTCTTGTGTTTGCAGAGTACGCTGAAGACGAGCTATGGATAGCCTCACACATAGGTCAATTTGCTGGTGGAATGTTAGCTTTTGCTGGAGGATTTGTATCTCTCTTTTGGTTGTTGCATACACGGTCAGAATCAGGAATCGCCTCAGTACTAGCATGGATGGGTCTTGCAGCAACAATAGCTGCAGGAAGCACCTTAGCCGTTCTTCAGGCGATTGATGGAATCGCGCTCAAAATGGCAGTGGATTCTTGGTATGCTGTTCCTGCTGCTGATGGTGGAGAGAAAGCAATCGCCTTTCGTGTTACAGAAGGGATTAGATGGATTGAGATTGCAGCCAATAGCTTGTTCCGAATTCTTCAAGGCTCAGTTGGAGTAATCTTTGGTGTTACAATCCTAGCAAGCGGCATTCTCCGTAGGTGGATTGGAGCGTTGGGAGTGTTTGCAGGTGTAGCTACTATTATTCTTGGTGTACGCGTAGCATATGTGGGCTTTGCGACTGTTGGTTCTATAGAGGACACTGTCTCGACTTGGACTTACTTAGCTTGGGTACTAATCCTTGGCATTTTTATGTGGAGAAAAACTACGGCTAAGACGATGACGACCACCACTAGATGAGGTCTACTAGACAAGTGTGGTTATGTAATCTCTAATGAGCTCCTCTATAATACACCTCCAAGAGCTGGCGTCACTTGATTGCATATCATACTGGTGGGTCGATTAAGAAAGCAAGTGCTGCAGCTGAGGTCGTGGGTTCAAATCCCACCCGGTCCATCTTTTAC
>JAICHI010000224.1 GCA_025922735.1 Nitrososphaeraceae archaeon
TGTTAGCGAGATTGAAATATTGGTGGCAGACGCGTTGAATCATAGCAGTACTAGATAATTCAAACTTCCATTGAAAAGTATTATTGTTTGGATTGTCGAGCGACGTTTGAGTTGTGCCAAGTATAGATGATAGTTGTCAAGCCATAGGAGAAGGGAGATTTTGTATGTATAATTCTCCTATGTATTAGAAGGTCTTTGATAGTTCCTTGACAAGATACAGATATCAGCAAATAAAACTATGCCTTAATTATTCCCTAGAAATTTTTACGAGCCGAGAACTCTTAAATATAATTCCAAATAATGGTATTGTTCTGCCCATCTAGTGAGCTTTCCCCACACCTACGCCATCATTATTGACGCTGCTATCAACTTTTTCTTTTTTCATCTGCATCCAGTATATCTACTACACTGTGACCCTCCCTTGCGAAGATCCATCCCATCTTCCAGAAGATAAACAAAGAAACCGCAGCTATTGCAACTAGTACACTTGCAACTACAGCAAAACCGCCTGGTATGTATGAGACATTTTCCAAATTAAAACCACTCATACTGAATATTCCTGTTACAAATGAAAGGGGAAGCAAGACTACTGAAAATACCGTTAGTATCCTCATACTATCGCTCATTCTCAAAGATATGCTCCCTGCGAAGACTTCTCGGGTTGAATTGATTGTGTCTCGATAAGATTCGATCATATCAATCAGTTGCGTGACCTCATCATACACCATCTTTAAGTACTTTACATCTTCATTATCTTTCTCGGCATAATTAAGAAAATTAATTGTGTTTCTTGCATGCCAGAAATGTCTTCTCAAAATGATGGCTTGCTTTGATAGCAGGTCTAGCATTTGAAGGGTTTTCTTTGTTGGTCTATACTGGGATTGCTTTTCCAATTCAAGCACTTTAAGCTCTACTGCAGTCAGGAGCTGCTCATATTTTTCAACTATGGCTGACAAAAGGCTGTAAAACAGGGCATCGACTGAAGATTCCAGAATTCGTCTATTCTTTTTCAAAAAAGCTTTCTTACCCATGTCAACAAGATCTGTTTCTTTACCATGTATTGTTATTAGCCAGCCCCTGCCAAGGAAAAAGTAAATTGCGTTAGTATCAAGGTCTCTTATGTTTCTGTATCCAAGGTTTAAAAAAATCGTAAATATATGCTCTTTCAGCATGCGAGCCTGCGGCTTTTTTGATCCATTTTCTACAGCTTTTATTGCCTCCTCGTCTAGGCAAAAGGATTGCTGAAGGCGTTCAAGTTCAGAATAAGGGGTACTAGCAGCAGAAGTAACATCAATCCATAGGTTGTAACCTTCCTTTTTGACATAATCAGATAGATCAGATGACGACCATTTGGAGTCTTCCTTTATTTCCTGTTCATTATACAAAATGACTGCTGTGGTAGCCTCAGTGCTATCATCTTCTTGCTGCGTTGCTCAAACCCCTCCACATCTTAGATTGTGGATGATATGTGCTATAAACATGACAAGAAGAGGTGATCATGACTTAAAGAGATGTGATACATACCCACAGAATTGAGCGGGTCTTGCGCCAAGTTGTCTTCCCAGTTGATCTACGAGCGTGACTGCTGCTACTACTATCATCATCACTACTACAATGACCGATAATGAGTTCAATTTAATGCCGTAGTTATCCTGGGTGATAAAATGGACCTGGTGGAACCCAGAACGATATCGGCTCGTTTAATGGACTCTAGTTATGGATAAATTGGGTACAAGCTTTAAAGTTTTCTAAATTCTTACAAGCGAAGATCACATAGAACAAGATTAGCAGCGTTAAGCAGTGTTCAGAGTCAAAAGCTCTCTTGATCAAGTTCTTTAGATATTTCATCTTCTTTCCATAAGAATTATGATTTCTATACACTCCTTAATTTGATGCAATCAGATAAAATCATATGTGGCATCTTCATCTACCATAAAATAAGTGATCTAATAATATTCTCTAGTCTGTGCTATGCTTTATAGCCTATCAGCAAAGCCATCTCAAGCCATTTCCAATAGCAATCTACATCTACAAAAGCTATATCTCTAAGCCAACCTAGTTGTGTCTCCATAGGCAGTAGCCTGTTAGCTTTATCCTCTTTCTTTGGTGTATAACCAATAGCATTTAGGAAGCGAACATGAAGTTCTACAGACGGGGATGCTACATGTTCAAGATTGCAAAAAACTCCAGTTGGATTGAGAATATCATAAATTTCTTCATAGAGTGAACGCTTGCGCTCATGTTTTAAGTGTTGAATGGCAAAACTTGATACAATAGCATCAAAATAGCCTAGATCTGGTAGTGGCAAGCTAAGATCGTGTTCTATAACCTTAACCTTTGAATCATTAGCAAAGTGGTCTCTTGCTGCTTTTAGCATAGTCGGAGATATATCTAAGGCTACTGCTTCGATATCTGGTCTATTTGTCTTTATTAATTTGATTAGTCGTCCATCTCCTGTACCAAGGTCTAGTATTCGATTTGCCTCTTTAGAAATATGATCAATTAAAACAGCTTCACCTTCAGCACGATGTGGAAGATTATCAGCTACATTCAGATATGCCAAAGCATTCTGGGCATTAGACCATTCCTTTGCAGATTGGCTCATTGTTATTTTATACTGATAACAATAACTTAATTTGTTGTTCAAATACTTTTCTTATTTCTTCAATTGTTGGTATTCTCTCATCTGAATATTTTTTTCTCTTTAGTAATCTCCAAGTTACCTTCTTCCTTGGAATAGGCAAGTGTGCCATCTTGCAGAATAATTTGATGCTCTTTACACAGTTCCGCACAGTGCCTATAGCTGTTTCTTTTCGGTCAATTTGTTCACGTTTGAGCTGAAAGAATTTCAGAGCAGAGTTGTATGCATAATAGGGTCTGCTCTTGCTTGAATTGCAA
>JAICHI010000225.1 GCA_025922735.1 Nitrososphaeraceae archaeon
AGTTCTCTACCTGTCAATGCTAGCGATATTATTGATCTTGTCGATAACGTGACAGAAGGTGAAGAAGAAGTAGAATCTCCTCTTCCTTCAGAAGCAATAGAAGACACAAGCAGTTCTCCATTTGCGGGTGACACCATCTTAATAAACGAAGTTGAGCTCAACCCTAGAGGCAACGACATAGAGAAGGAGTGGATCGAGCTGTATAACCCAACCGCCGCCGACATCAACATCAGTGACTTTGAGATAAGACCCTTGTTCAAATCTCCAACGATTAAGCTGCCACCAGATGCTATAATTGAGGCCGGCGAAACATATGTGATTGAGCTCGACAGGCCGATGCTGTCAAACACTGGAGAAAGCATTGTCCTTGCAAACGCAACAGGCGATATCCAAGACAGAACACCTTCACTTGTCGATAGGAGCGACGATGAGAGTACTTGGCAGAGGATCCCTGATGGTAATGACGAGTGGCAGTTTGTAGAAAATACCCAGGGCAACCTCAATGACCCTGACACCCTCAGTACAATACTTGATAGCGCAGAAAATACCCAGGGCAACCTCAATGACCCTGACACCCTCAGTACAATACTTGATAGCGTGTATTCTGAATCCGACGTAGAATGCCTTGGATCGGCAGGCTGCCTCGAAGGTATGGCAACTAGAATAGTGGACGGAGATACACTTTATGTGAGCGTAAACGGCACCGTATACAAGGTTGACCTTGCACTTACCGAGGCTCCTTCAAGGATTGATGAAATGTTCGTCGAGTCGACGGCGTTTACTAGAGACCTCTGTCTTGGGAGCACGGTGCTAGTAGACCAGGACGACATGTTGCTTACATCCAACTCTGATATTATAGCCGTAGTATACTGCTCATCAAGCAACCTCAACAGCGAGCTTTTGGATAATGGTTACGTCGAACTTGAAACGGAGCAGTGCACAACAAGTGAGTTCGCTAATGAGTCTTGGGCAAAAGACCACGGCTGCTAGGCCTTTTTTTCTTCTTTTAAGGCAGTCGACGGGTTTATCTTTACCGTATAAGTGCGTCGCGCTTCGATCACATTGATCTGTTCCTCAAATAGTTTTTTCATTCCTGCCATGATGTCTTCCTGCCGCTGATATGGCTCTTGGCGTGCCCCTTCCATTATCCGGTTAAAGTTGCTCACTATTGCCTTTGCCAGCTCAGATAGCCTTCCGACATTTCTTGCTGGGATTGTTTGAAACGTGGAAAGGAACTTGGCCTCTTCTGATTGTTTGATACTCTCTGCCTGTGCTTCCTTTGCCCGAAGCTCGTCTTCCTGCGTCGGATAGTAAGACATCGCTCAAAGGTAGGCTAGTATTGCGTTTAATGGTATACGAAGATAATTCTATTGCTTCTAAAGGAAGAGGAGATCGCTCCGCATTCTTACCCTCGCCACTGGTGCGATAAGTGACTTTATCTGCGCGCAGCAGTGAAGGAACCTGACACCCTTGTGTGTTGTTTTGTAAACTAGGTTATCGTCTGAGTCTTTTTCTGCATTTAAGAGACTATGTGATAGTAATGTATTGAAGTAATAGTTCATCTGCTCCGAGCTTAAGTTTGCATGCGACATAATGTGTGTCTTTTTGACTCCGCCTGTTGCAGATACCAGTATGTCATATATTATGTCAAGCTTGCTTCGGTTCTTAATCTTATCTTGTTCCTGCAATGCAAGTAACCTGTACCTTAGCTAAACGTTTATGAACGCTGCGGTAAAATCTTCTGTATTCAAATGTCGGTTTAATATTTATTCTGCTAATTTCATGATAATTACATTCCATTCACGATTTATAGATATATTGAATTGTGATAACCTAGTCATTTGAAAACCTTATATTGTAACTTTATTTACATCGTGCCATGAAGCGTGTAGAGGCGATTATATCTGCGGAGAAGGTTAGTACTGTTAACGAAGCTCTAAGGAACGTTGGTATAGGCGGCGCAACTATCCTTGACGCGAAAGGAAGGGGCAAGGGCGAAAAGCCGCAGGTCCAAAGTGGCAAGGGGACAAGGAGGGTCTCTGCTGAATTTTCATCTAGAGCGAATGTTGTGGCCGTAGTTGATGACTCTGAAGTAGAGAAGGTGATCGGAGCCATCCTTGAAACCACAAGCACTGGTTCAGCAGGGGACGGTAAGATATTTGTCTCCACCGTCAATGAAGCAATTGACATCGGGACAAGAAAACGAGGTCCGGCTGCCATAACATAGCCTATTTTTTAGTAAAGAATTTTTTAGTTTCTCCAAGCATCAACACCTCAGCTGCTGCTACTTTGATCACGACAGGCAGGTCACACACTGCCTTACCTATAGCCAGACAGTGGCGTTGTGGAAGCGTCCTTACTATCGATCGTATGGTGTCATTATCTGCCAGCGACACTTTGGATATTTTGTCTAGATCGTTATCGTTTGTAAAGTTAAACAGGAAAATGTTGTCCACCTGTCGATAGATACCATCACTTATTGCATCGGGTTGGTTTGTGATAAAGGTAGTATAAATACCAAAGTGTCTCATTCGGGTAATGATGTCCTCCCAATATGTATCGCGGATGTAGATGTGAGCCTCCTCTGCAAAGAGGAAAATAGGTGGGATTTGCTTGTGCTCCAGCAGGTCGACAATCTTGCTCAATACTAACTCAACGACCATCCTGCGTATAGTAGGCGAAACTTCGCCCATCTTGATTATCATGGCTGCACCGCTCTTGCCTGAAATTATGTCCTCAAATTGTAGGCCGCCTCCTTCACCGTTGATGAATAGTCGTGAGGAATGTATGACATGGTAGCGGGACACTAGTGCGTCTCGCACAAGCTCATTTATGTTCCAAGTGTTGACAGCATTACCTATCGCAT
>JAICHI010000226.1 GCA_025922735.1 Nitrososphaeraceae archaeon
CTGCTAATATAATAACTGGCAACCAACCGATTTAAAGGCTAAATATAGATTTCATATTCGTTTTATTCATATTGGATTTACTTATAAGCTGCATCCTGTCTTAAATACTTCGGCTACTCAAAAGTTTGTCGACCAGCAATAGCTTTTGCTAGCTCATTCTGAGACAAGCACAATGCGTTGAAGCCTGTGTAATGTCAATCAATCTATCTAGATACGAATAAAAGCTCAGAAGGAACAACCTGTTTAGAATTATAGGAGACCTCTGACGCTCTGCTGAAAATTATATATATATAGTAATTGCAGAGCTCTCTAGAACAAGACATGCTTCTTTCCTTGCTAAAAGCGTAGCATGATATGTTGCCATGAAATCTACCCCTGGCAAACAGACACTCAGACATTACCTAGGACAAGACGCTATCGACACATAGAAACTACTGAAAAGAATTTACCCCTGCACAAAGACTATTGAGCCACAAAGAAAGAGCCCCCTCCTTCTTACAGCTAGGACAACAACTATGCTTGGCAATCAGAGATACTTGCCCCATATCAAGCAAGCAGATAAAATAATTAAATGAGAAAGATGTGGACGTTGCATAAAGATTGACGTTAATACTTCCAAAATCGGTCGAATCTGTCAGCTTATCTGCAAAGTACGGCTACGACGAATGGCTGGTTAGCCGCTTTCTAGAATATGTGCCGAACGTCAAGGATTTTTTGTCAAAGATGGAAAGAATACCCACGCAATATATCAGAGTTAACACACTCAAGACTAGTAAAGCCGATCTTATGAGAAGGCTGCAGTCTAAGGGATTTGAGTTGAAAAGTACAGTCATGCCAGAAGTGCTTGCAGTCAAAAAAGCGCCGCTTGTGACTGGGGCAACGACTGAGTACTTGCTTGGACACTATTACATCCAAGATCTAAGTTCATGCATGGTAGTAGACGCGCTGGATATTACACCAGGTCAACTTGTGTTAGATGTCGCCGCTGCACCGGGCGGCAAAACAACATTTATGGCCCAAAAGATGAATAACAGCGGAGCTATAATTGCAATTGAGCCAAACAGCAGAAGGGCGAGATCCATGTCATTTAACCTTGCGCGCTGTGGCGTATATAATACATGCATACTCAAGACGGATGCCCTGCAGGTAGTCAATTTTGAAATGAAGTTTGATAGGGTGCTACTTGACGCTCCATGCAGTTGTGAAGGAGTAATAGCAAAAGATCCTTCAAGAAAAATAAGTCATACACCGCAGGATGTAGATTATTGTTCAATAATGCAGCAAAGATTGATACAAGCTGCAGCAAGTTCTGTCAAGCCTGACGGCATCTTGGTTTATTCTACATGTTCATTTGCTCCTGAAGAAAATGAAATGGTGGTAGATAGACTCTTGCAAGATTTCAGCAACATTACAGTTGAGCCGATAGAGTATGGCAGCAGCGGACTCACAAGGTTTGGTGATTTGATATTCAACGACCAACTAAGGAATGCCCGGCGACTCTATCCGCACCTTCATGACACGACGGGCTTTTTCATAGCAAGGCTGAGGATAAGTTCATGAGTTATTATTGCAAGCCTACTAGGGACGAAAGAACCAAGATAAACAGAGCACTTGACAGGTGGGGGGCTTTTGAATTCTTTAAGGACAAGGGGCTTATGATTCAGAAAGACGACAAGAAAAAAGTTGTTGTTGTTGTAGTATACCTTGTTACTGACAATATAGAAGAGCTTATGATGAGAATTCATATGATGCAACCTTTCAGCTTGGGTCTTGCTATTGGTGAGCTGAAAAAGCAGTTCCTTCCTTCAATGGCAGGTGCAGACCTTTTTGCACGCTACGGCGAGAGAAACAAGTTTTACATTGTGGTAGGTGAGAAAGCAGAAAACCTAGTGCTATATGGGAGGGATATAATGGGTGAATCAATAGTAGAAGCATCCGATGCACTTGGTGAAAACGAGCTTGTGATAGTGCTCAATACAGCCTCTGAGGCAATAGCGGTTGGAAGAACACGGTTTGCCGGCAAGTCGCTTTTCCAGAGTGGCAGAGTAACAGTCACCACCATTGCTGATGCAGGATACTATTTGAGGGAAGAAGGCTAGTCTAGCGTTGACACACACGTTGGTCAGAATAGAATTGACAGAATAAAATTTTCCTCCCCGGGCACGACAGGCTCAGCTCTTCACATATAGATATACCCAGCTGTAGAGCAGAACCCAATGATATCTTTTATATCATTCTTGTTATATCTTGTTGTATCTTTTTTATTTCCTCATCCTTTGTTGTCCTATCTGGTAAAATCCTGATAGGCTGAATTTGAAATAATGGAAATTGAAGTTGAGATTATCATTGTCAATCCTGTTTATGGCCTCAGCATATCGGCCAAAAGTAAGATTATTTGGACAGCAGGCTTGTAGCTTGTTATATTACTTTCTAGCCTTGAAGAGAATAAAGACGGCTATTGCACCCATCATTCCACCAAGGACCAAAAGCACTTGAATAGGAAATCCCCCAGATGACGTCACTGCTCCTTCGGGTGCCTCCGCTGACACTACCGCATGCCAAGCTCCGCCTGACTCTTGAGCGCTTGAATACCCTGCTATCTGTATTTGTCCACTAGGAGGAGGGGTCGTAGATTGTACATTCACGTTTGCTCCGTCTATTGTTGCAGTTGCAGTCCTTTCTTCGATTCCATGGGTGCCTTCTCTAAGACTGCTCTCTCCAAGAGAATATACAGACAATGCCTTGGCTCCTCCGGTTCCATTCAAACCCACACTGCCACCATAGGTTCCTACGGGATCGAAAAGAACATGCCATGAGCTCATTGGAGCGTTAAAGTCTTGGAAGTTTAAG
>JAICHI010000227.1 GCA_025922735.1 Nitrososphaeraceae archaeon
AGTCCATTCAAATATGATGCAAGACGAAAGTGCTGGTTAACTTATCAAGGGGTTCTATGGTCTAATCACCCAGGAGTCAAGCCTTGTCACGGAGGTTTTAGCCGCCTTAGGGTGTAGGAGTAGTGGAAGTCATAATTGCAAATACAAGCCGCAGTATTAGTGAGCACAACAGGAACAGCAGCAACAGCCGCCGCCGAAAAGTCAAAAGCCCGATGTCAATAACAACAACAACATCGAAGACATTGCAGTCGTCAAAGATCGGCTAAACGCTATAGATAAAGAGCAGGAACTCGTTATCCATCTTCTACGAGGGATCATGACTAAGAGGTGAAATCAGATAACAACAACGGGGGCGGTGACAGCGCTTTATTATTAGAAGAGGCCGACCAGCTAGCAAAAAGCTGGAACTGGACTAGACCATTTGCGTTATATATTATGTTTTGCAAAGCAATGGCTGTAGGGGACAAAATGAGAGCTGAGGCCTGTATGAACGTGTTAGAACAAGAAGTCATGAAATCACTAGCCGATCCATTGTTTGGAAGTTAAGAAAAGATGATGATGTCAGCTGAGACAAGATTCACGGTCACTCTCATAGCCATAGGAGCTGGTACTATCGCTGCAGAAGGTCTTGTTGCTATGGGGCCTTTTTCGAAACGTCTAGAGCGAGGTTAGCAACTATAAAATATGGTAATCAAATTTATTCTACCTTCTTGTCTGCTAAGTTGCTTCAATTATCATTAATACGATCCAGATATCTTTTAGTCATGTGAAAAACCGTAGCAGACCTGATATCATGGCCACTATTCTGGAGTCTGCAAACGGTGGGATAACAAAGACAAAGCTACTTACTCGCGCTAACCTTACAAGCGGACAGCTTAGACAGTATCTTGATGTTCTTATTACAAAAAAGCTAGTAGTGCAACTTGCCGACGAAGACAAGATGCATATGGCTTACCGGACCACAGAAAAAGGCATAAGATACCTCTCAATATATTCGACTCTAAAAAGCATTGCAATCTTTCCACAGGAAGAAAACTGACTAATTTTTGTTGTTAATGTTCCATTTGTAATAGACAGTGCCGCCTCGGCACGTTGAGTAAACATCAGATTTGTCCTCCCTAAGTGAACTTGTAACTTCAAGCTCCGCCAGCAATCGTTCAATTTCGTACTCCTTCTTTTTTGGCGCAAGGAGGTTGAGGATCTCTTCCCTTGAGTACATCTTTGAAGGCTCCCGACGCAGTATGTCTTGTATTTCCTGCATTAGATCTGCTGGCGGCATATCAATCACTTTTTCTTTGTCCTTGCCGATACTATAGACAATACATCGCGGTCCTTTAACTGGTAGTTCACAGGCAACCTGATGCCGTCCCTGCCATCAAGAGCATATATTACGCCCTTTGCCAGCTCGCTATGGATCTCCTTTGCCAGGTCCTCAACAGTAGATCCTGACCTCATTAAGTATACATCTGGCAGTACATTCCCATGCTTATCTGAGAACTTTTGGATGTCAGCAACCGGGTAGACGGCATTCATCTTAAGCAACTTGAACACAGCCACATTTATTGCAAACTGCACGCCGGTGCGCATATATTCGCCTAGGATATCCTTGCGTATGAAGTTAAGTGCCCACTTTTGCTTGTCATTGAGCTTTGTCTGATCGTTTATTTCAAAGCGTTCGTCGCCGGGAATGTATCGAATGATCCCCTTGCTTTCTGCACGCCTGAGTGTAAGTTCAGCGTCAGCACTTGCCGGTATTATTATAACATCATGATATTCTTCGCGCAGACGCTTAAAGTTTTCCGTCGCTGAAGGAAGGTCGACTTTGTTTGCGACTATCAGCGTAGGCTTTGAAATCTCGCGGAGGCTCCAGCAAAAGTCCTTGCTCTCTTGTATCCCAAAGTTGTCAAATATAGCCTCAGTCAGATTATTTTGTGCAAGGGCGAGCTTGACATGATCCTCTTTTACCCCAATACCGCGGAAAACCTCCGTAATGGCAGCAACTGGGTTCATACCTGAGCCAATGGCGCGGGATATCTTGTCCCTGTTTGCCTCAAGCAGTTTTAGGTACCACATGACAAGCTCTTCCTCGATGTCTGCTACATCTGCAATGGGGTCGCCTGTACCAGGCTCTGCGATTTTGCCTGATGCATCAATGCTGCCTGATGCGTCAACGATGTGCAGCAAAGCGTCTGATTGTGCTGCTATTGTGAGGAATTGGTTGCCAAGTCCCTTGCCTTCCCATGCACCCTTGATCAGGCCCGGTAGGTCGACAAGCTCGACTGGAATAAAGCGCCAGCCGTCTATACAACCAGAGTTCTTCGGGTTGTCCTGCAGGTTGAACTCCTTGTGAACACAATGTGTTATTGCATGAGCGTTACCCACTGCAGGCTTTTTTGTGGTGAACGGGTAATTGGATATTTCAGCAGACAGTAGCGTGGCGGAATTGAAGAAGGTCGTTTTGCCTGTGTTTGTCTTGCCAATCAGCCCTATCTTGATCATGGTTTTTCACTTTATTGTTATTATTATTTATATATACTCTGGTCATTGCATGTGGTGACAAACAATCACAAGGTACCCGACTAAACCTAGAAAACCTCCAAGCAGCGATAGGTGGATAAAGAAATCCTTCTTCTCAGCCAGTGCAAATTTTATTTGCTTATAGACTGGAATTGAGACCTGCAAATGCAGTATTGCTATAGTATTGCTAACGGATAAGATTTGCTGCTCGCTTATTTAGCAAGCAAGATTTTCTGCTTATTGGTCTTGATTTTTTCTTATTGCTGGGAAGATGATTTTGCGTCGGCAGTTCGTTTAGCTCTATTTTCGCAGAGAGTATTTACTTCTTGA
>JAICHI010000228.1 GCA_025922735.1 Nitrososphaeraceae archaeon
GGAAGACCGATTATCTGGTTAATAAAAGGATTCCATTGATCGTAAGTGGCGAAATCTGTGAGGATTTTCCACACACTTTCTGGGTAACTGTTGATTTCTATCTCACTACGAACCTCTTTCACACTGCTATTACTTCAAGGTTCATTTTATAATTAGTTTCTGCTTACGAATTCAATCCTGATCCGGTTCCCTTCCTCTAATACAATGTCACGAAGATCGCCCTCAGTGTGAAGAGTGTCATTAACATATACCTTTGTGTCATATTGCAATAGATCGTTTCCTAACCAATAATATAGAAAATGTCCTAGTGTAAAGTCGTATGGTCTGCTGTATGCTACCTGAATTACATTTTCTTCAACAGTGTGAACCGGCCGAATACAGTCGTCTTCGATACCAACCCCTTCTGGAACAAGAGCAGGAAAGCCATCCTCTATTACAGTAATTGGAACTGATAGCTGAAAAGGCTGAGATTCTGGATCATCTACACACTGGTTAACTGGATCTTGAGATCGGAAGTACGTTGTAAAGGCGGAGGTGGCAAGAACTGCACCGCCGATTAACCCGGCGAGTATCAACATTGAAAAAAAGAGACTTCTTCTTTTTGAGCCTTCGAACGCCATTGGCATAATTGACAAAGTAGTCCTTAGGTTATATTCTGCTTCCTACAAAAGTACTATATAATATATGTTGGCAGACTAGTGCCCAATGCGTCAAACCCAGCTAGCATCCTCGCAGGAGCTGAAGAAGAAGTCAGCCAGATCAGCACTCCTGGCACTGCAGCGCATACTAAGATAGTGAGAATAATTAGCCAAACGGCGGTCATCTTTTCAACCATTGATCCAATTCACTTTTATCTGGCTATATAAGTCTTCAAACTAGAGATTGCCATCATGACATCCCTGTTTTTCAATTGTACTTAAGCTATCCAGGTTCTTGTCTAGGTTCCTCTTCCTTTCTTCAATCTCTTCAATCCTCTAATGGAACATTTCAAACATAAGGATTAGACTGTCTACACCGAGCATTTGCAAGCTTTTGAAATCAGATGATGTATTGATGGAGCGAATGATTCAGGCGCAGTGGGAGTATCGGGCTAACTTGTCACATTATTAACAAATTACAGAGATAAATTTCTTGAGGAATTAGTTACGAAAAAATCGCCAAGGATTCATTGCTAAGATACGGAATACAGAAGATATTGGTTGTCATAATCCTGGATAATTGACCGGATAAAAAATAAACGATAATTCATCAACGTTCATTTTTAGTTTTCAATCATTCCCTCTCTTCTAGTGTGAATAATTATCGCTAATAATTTGTTATAGTTACCATGACATTGGCATGTTATAGCATCTTAACCTCCTGTAAGAATCTATCCATGTAGATACATCCATTACATTCTTACATCTAGAGTAACAAATAGATGCTACCCGTATGACGGCAACTTCAGACAAATTCAATGTCAAGACACTAAAGGACTCAGTAAAACTTTATTTGCCTCGAGTTGAAGGTTATTTGGAAATAGTACGCAGCATGGCATCCAAATATGGTGGCATGTCCCTGATAGAGTTCGACGGTTACTTTGAAGGCAAATTCGAGCCCGTCAAATATACTAAGGTGGAAATTCACACCAACGATATAGATGAGCAATGCATGATGAAAGCTGCTAATGATATTCGCATCGCACTTAAACAGAAAAGCCTTGCGTTTGAATTCAACAACAAATTAATTCTTGTGAGTGAGCCGTAACTTTCAGCCAATTATTTCTCGCATAAACACTTCTATAAACGGCGCATGTTCTTATGAGCGACTACTAAAACAGTATATGAAGCAACTATATAACTCAATTGAGACGATCAAGACAAGAATACATGAGATCAAGTTGACTAGAAATGTAAGAAGGGATATGCCACTATATTTGAACAGAAAGGCTCATTTTCAACTCGAAAGCGACCTCAGGCATTATCTTTTACTTCCTTCTCAAGACGAGTCGAATTGTCTTAGAAATCATGCTATCTCCCTTTCCTTTAGCTATAGTCGGAGCAACAACTGCAAACAATATACCAAGACCAGTAGCAGTAGATGTCAACCATGTAACATAATTATTCACACTCCAAAATTGGCCTGACCAAAGTTCTACTAGGATGCGAATGGCTATTGTAAATAGACCTTGTCCAGTGCCGATCATGACCAATAGCTTGCCCAGATTGACTCTATTAGCAGCAAAAAGTCCTGCGCCCATCATTACTGTTATTCCACCTAATTGACTTAGAATTGCCAAGAAACCTATTGGCACTATGACGAAATTCCAAAACTCTCGGAGAGTTTGAATGGCAAAAACTTCCTTTGCTACTAGGTTATAGATTTCGATGTTTGCTTTATAGCCAGAAGCTAAAAACAAGATTGCCGATACAAAAGCAATACATGCAGCTAGCCTATTTCTTGTTGCGCTATATCTTATTGTTTGCAGGCGATCATATGATGACCTTTGCTTAATCCTCTGATCAGGGAGGTATCCGATAGCTGTTAACAGATATTTCATCTTTGAATACGTATAGTTTGCACGTACCTCAAACGCAGTTATCCTCAGTCGAATCCTTCCTTCCTTGTCTACTGATTCAGCAAGAGTATTGGGAATATAGTATTTGTTCAGAACGATAAGCCCTTCTTTACAAGTAAATAATCTGCAAGTATTGACCGTAAAAAGCCAACCTTCTTGCCATCGACGGCACATACCGGTCTATTTTTGAGCTGAGACCAGTCAGAGAAGGGGTCATGATCCGACATCTCAATAACAATGTAGGTGCATCCATTGTATTAACATTCAACTCAACATGTAATTTCATTGA
>JAICHI010000229.1 GCA_025922735.1 Nitrososphaeraceae archaeon
TCAGCCATGTGTTGCCCCTCTGTCGTCTATTACAATCTCTACATCACCTTGGTACTTGGGCTTGATTGCAAGCTGGGCTGGTGTGTAAATGAGATGTTCCTTTGTAAACGCTGACAGCTCATAGTCATTTGTCATAAAGAGTGCATAAAAGGGACATGCATCAACACAAAGGCCGCAAAAGACACACTTGCCATAGTCAATCTGTGGCATTATCCCTTTCTTGTTATGTTTCCACTGCTCGTCTACTTTAACCATTCCAATTGCTTCTGCAATGCCTTCACATGCTATAGCACAGAGCTGACAACCTGTACATTTATCATGCATTAGAATATGTCTTCCTCTATAGCCTGCAATGCCGACACCCCTCTTTGGGTCAAATTGATAACCATCTCCTACAAATTTGAGCTTTTTCTCTGGATAGCGCAGTGTAAAGCGCTTGATAACAAGGTGCTTTGAGCCAGATTCAATTGATTTGATGAAGCCACTTGCAGTTGATGAACGTGATGCTGATGATGATGACGACATAGACATTTTATTTCTCCTACACCATATCTTCTGCAACATTGCAATATAGACCTGTCTGCTGCAAGAAACTTGGAACGTAATAACAACAATAATGCAACTAGTAGAATATCAGATATTAATATTATATCAAAAAAATTATGTGCGGTTATGGGCGGCTCGACTCAGGACGTAAGACTGTCGATACCCGGGATCTAATCTGATGATTATTACCTTTCATGTTTTCCAAAATATATCAAGCCGGTAGAGTGCCGTGACTTTCTTTTATGCAATTCTAAGGAGTCTTTCGTATGAAAAACCATTTTGCATTCCTTGCATACGAACTTTGTATCGGCTTTTTCCGCATTATTATTTTTCCTAAAAGAAGGAACTTTCAATTTATGAGATTAAATCTGTATGAATGTTTAAAATGTAGCTTAACATAGTTAGTTGAGCTGGGGCTCTCTCTTCAGCGTTTCAGCGTCCACATGTGTGTGGTAATGGCTGCATGTGTTTTTTTTCATGATAAAGGAAATAGCCATATGTGAAGTGTCTAGCCAATAATAGTATCTCTCCGGTTAGGTCTTGGATAGGGTAATTTTTGTTAAAGAATATCTTTGCCTTTTGGGCCTAAGGAGCAATAAGCAAAAATATTTATGCGCATATCGATATGGCCCTGCCCTAAGGAGGATTCACGATGGATTGGCGTAGGGATCAGGACAGGGCCAAGCCAAATTCTGCTTCTCCATATGCTGATGGCCTTCGACATAATGTATGCAAATAATTAAAACATACCTTAACCTTGTTAACTCAAGAGAATATTGATACAGGTTATATTGTGGTGACTGTTATCGCAGACTTGACAAGCGAACAGTAAATATGTCTGGCTCACCGATCTCGTACAGAGATAGAATATACATAGTCAAAGACGTTATACTAAAACTTGTAGAATATGGCGAGCTAAACCAAACAGCCCTTGTCAGCTTTTGTGGTTTGAATCTAAAAAAGCACAAGCCGATCTTAGAGGACATCGAAAACAATGAGTTGATAGAGAGAAGAGAAGCGACAATAGGGAAAAGAACAGTCACAATCTATAAGCCAACACAAAAAGGTATGGCGTTTTGCAGCGATATCCTCGAGCCCTATGAAAAGATGTTTCCAAGAAGGAAGGACGAAATCAAGAAGAGGGAGGATAATGCAACAGCAGAAAATGAAAAAAAGGTTAACACAGACTTAATTATGCTAGTCCTGATTTAGCCCGAATTGGGATGCTATCTTTCTATCTATTGCTTCCTTTTCCCTCCGATATTCCTCATATCGTTTTTTCCATTGACTCATAGAGTAATATTGCCTTACGCCCGTAACAAGCCAGGTTCCTGATGCAATTATGACTGCTCCAAGCAGCACAGTTAGAACTAGCCCAAATTCGTTCTCTGTCTCCAATACGGCGAAGAACGATGGGTGAAATAAAAGGTAAATAGAAAGCGCAATGGCTAGTGGAGCTAGAACAATTGCAGAAATTGACATGCCCAAAAGTATTCTCCTTATATGCTGTATTTGGTGAATAAAGTCATCAAGCAGAGTCAAAATATCCTGGCGGGTCGATGAAGAAGTTAAGCCGTCTTGATCGTCACTGCTCATGGCGTCATCCTCCTCACTCATATATACACCCTCTTATTCCACAGTTATGTTTCCTTTCATTTCTGGATGAATATTACAATAATATTGGAAATTGCCAGGTTTGTCAGCAATAAAGGTAATGGTTTGGCTAGCCGAGTAAGCCAGATCTTTGGAATGGATATTCAGTTCATCTATGTTAAAGTTATGCTTTGAATGGGTTTCATAGTCCTCATTTATCAAATGCATAGATTGCAAACCTCCCCTGTTGAAAACGTATGTAGGATTCATGATGCCCCCTCCGCCGCTTCCCCTTAAACCTTTGGCAGTGCCAGAAGACATGCTAACCCAAGCATACCCTGAACCCGCGGAATATTTTGCTTTAACGAAGTGATTACTTGGAATACCAAAAACAGGAGTATTACCATTTGCGGGAATCATCGACTTGTAGCCAACGACGCTAATCCCCGAAATGATGGCTGCGATTATTCCATAAGTAATAATTCTCTTCCTCGTCATTCCCATGAAAGAGACAGAATGCTCCTTCTGGTGACGGCGGCGTTTCTTTGTCATATAGATTGATATTTTCAAATGACTATTTATGTCATGATTAATATAGTTAATTCTTCCTCTTCTCCCGCTGGTTTCCTCTGCTTTTTCTATTATGCGGTTTTGACCTCAGCGGCCTTTGACAACACGGGCATCTAATTCCCTTCCACTTAATGAA
>JAICHI010000230.1 GCA_025922735.1 Nitrososphaeraceae archaeon
ACATCAACCTCGGAATATCATGTCTAGTAGCAGCTAGTAATGACAAGTCTTAAAAAGATGGTCAATTTCAAACTGGAGGTATAAACAACTAGAAGTAATGGGCTTAGAACCAAGGCGTAGTTATGTTGATGTTATTAACTAAACGCTTTTGAGGAGATCTTTTCTTCTGAATCAATACATCTTCTGTTTTAGAAGAAATAGCTCTATTAGACGTCGGCAACCTCAAACTGATCCTCAGCGGTGCCGGGGCTTCGGGTTCTCGGCCTATGCCCGATGGTCGTCAGCAAGAGCCGCGCGTATGGAACCGCATAGTCCTTCTAGTGCAAGATTTGCCAGCACGCATTGCCTACCTCAAGAATCAAGGCGTGCACTTTAGAAATGAGATGGAAGTCGGTCCTGGTGGCAGACAGATTCAGGTAGAAGATCCTGACGGCAATCTGATTGAGTTGTTCGAGCCTGCACGGGCTACTTTATAATGCTGTACTTTATATCCTAACATTCAAGGATATCATAATGCAACTCGTAAACGGCTCTTGTCTGTACTTTGGCATTAATTGGGACTACTCTTTCCTTCATGGCTTTTCTCAAAATCAAGAAGGTCTTCAAGCTCTTTCTGCCTTTCCTTGTACAGCCGGAATTTTCGTAACCACTTTGAAAAGACTATCCACTGCCTGATACCTACGCCAAGCCACGCTAGAAAGACTGCGCCTCCTATGATTGGGATGTATACCCCAACACCGGCAGTTGATTGTGACAGTAAGCCGATATACGCTATTATCGGCACGATGATGATAAACGAAAGGACCATTATGATTATTATTTTCCTCGTAAAATCCAACTGCCGAATGACATTGTCTATCATCTCGGGCAAGTTCTCGTGCGCCGTCCCCTTCCCCTTCCTGCTGCTATCCTCATCGGTCTTGTCACTCATCAATCGATCCTCCGCTTCTCTCAAGTATAAAGAGGACGATAACTGTGCTACCTACTTTCATTTCTTATCTTCACTCCTTGGAAATAGGAGTTCATAAGGTTCGAATATTTTCTTCGCAATCTCTCTCCCCTTTTCTGAAACCCTGTACTTGATTATCTTATTCTGATCTCCCCACGGCTCTTCGTACCTGACTATCAGTTCCTTTTCCACCAGCTCGTCGATTATGGGCTTGTGTTGGACATTGTTCAGGTGGCAGTAGCTCATGAGCTGGCTTTGGTTGAGCTCCCCATGCTCGCTCAGTTGCAATATGATGTCCATTCTCATGTAAATTCTATCTCGGTGTGCATGTACCAACTTGACTCAATTGCCGGAGGCATTTTGATGCAAGGCTAACACAGCCCTTTATTTGTTCATATCTGCTGTCTATTAAGTATGCACGTAACTAAACTACGTAGGATGGGTAAACAAGGGTTAAAACAAAAAATCAGATTACTCTTGCCATGATCAAGAAAAATGCCGTAGTGATCGCATCGGTTGTAATAGCTAGTGCTATCGTGGCTACGTACGTTCTATCAGGCAGCATGAATATGGGAGTTGAGGGTTCTGGAAATTCCGTACAACAGCCTACTGCATCCATCCCTAGCAATTCAACACTTGTGAAAATAGTCGCCAACGCAGGAAGCAACTCGTTCAGTCCAAACCCTCTAGAGGTCAAGGTCGGCGAAACTGTGACATGGATAAATGATGACTCTGGCAGACATACTGTAACTTCAAAGGATGGCGTTTTCAATTCCGAATTAATGGGAAGGGGACAATCATTTAGCTACACCTTTGACAAAGCAGGCGAGTACCCATACTCTTGCAGTCCACACCCCAACATGGTGGGCACAGTGGTGGTGACAGAAAGCTAATGCAAAGTGCAACTAAATCCCGCCCGCGTGGAGTAACAATAGCTGCAACTGTCAACATAATCGTTGGAATTGCCGGGCTTTTTTTCGGAATTGGGTTTATTGCCCAAGATGCCTTATTGCACCCAATTATAGAATCTGCCTTCGATCTTCCACGGAGAAACCTATCAGCTGAACAAGCTTCCACGCCGGGATTCGGCATTGCACTTGGAGCAGCATTTGTTCCTCTAGCTATTGTCTCATTTATTGTAGCCTATGGGCTACTGAAAGGTAGACGATGGGCCTGGACTGCCGCTCTAGTCTTGTCAATTATTAGCATGGTGTGGTACGCATTTACTGTTGTCATTATCCCCAGTAATGGTGGTAGGACACTCGGCGTTATCATAGGCGCAGTAACTATTTACTGCCTATACAGACCACATGTCAAAGCGTATCTTGGCAAAGAAGTGAGATGATGAGAGCATGACAAATCTAAAAAACGTATTGTCAGTAGGGCTAGCCGCGGCAACACTTGTTGTGTTTCTGACTGTTACTATAAGTGGTGGAGCGCTGCGAGCAGGGCTTGCACCGTGGCCTGGAATAGGCGCCATTGTGCTGGCGACATTGGCTTTTGTTGTATCATGGAAGCACAGGTCATTTCTGGTGGCAGGATTGTTGGCTGCAAGTGGAGTAACCGGCATAATAGCTGGTGTGATAAATACGCAGTACTTTGCAGTCATCGTGTTTCCGGGCCCCATTCTCGGAGTCATAATCGGGCTTGGGATACTAGGGCTCGGAGTGGCAAAGGGCATGGGGACAGCAAATGCCACGTTAATAGCTACTAGGTGATCTAATGTCGACAAGCCCACAAGTAGCTATACCGAGCCTAAATTCAAGTTTTTTCTCTAGGAAATGATTGACCAACTTTCAACTAAAGAAATGATGATATAAAAGGTGAAACATTAGTTAACCTTACATAACGTGATAACAAGGTAAGAGGTTCACCCAGG
>JAICHI010000231.1 GCA_025922735.1 Nitrososphaeraceae archaeon
AATGCATTAATTCGGCAAGACAAAGCTGGTATATTGTTTTTGCTTCAAGAGGCTGCGAAAAAATGTCAAGTAAAGGTACTGATACCCAATGATGAATTAACTCGCAATTTCATACCTACTAACAATAACACAAGCATCACTACCAGAGTTATCGAGCAGCAAGAGAGCGGTAAAGCCACTATTCTTATTGTAGATAACAAAGCATCTTTGATGATGGAGCTAAAGGATGACCGCAAGAAAACATTCCATGAAGCAATAGGATTATCAACATACTCTAACAGCAAGGCAGGCGTTTTATCGTATGTTTCAATGTTTGAAAGTCTATGGAAACAGACTCAACTATACGAAGAATTAAAGAGCAATGAAAAGATGCAAAAAGAGTTTATCAATATTGCAGCTCATGAACTTAGAACGCCAGTGCAACCAATACTGGGCATGGCAGAGCTATTAGAATTAAGTTTCGAAGATGGTAAAGGAAAAACAGAGATATCAAAAGATGATATTGAGATAATCCTTCGTAACGCAAAAAGATTAGAGCGATTATCTTCTGATGTTTTAGAGACTGCAAGAATTGAAAGTCAATCATTAAGATTGAATAAAGAACGGTTTAGTCTAAAGGAAGTAATATCCAGCTCAATAAGGGATGCAGAAAATCAAATTGATGATCAAGATATAACAATTTGGTACAATCCAAAAGATATTATTGTAATCTATGCAGACAGAGGAAGAATTGCAGAAGTTATATCTAACATGCTTGATAATGCGATCAAGTTTACTCCTAAGGGAAATATCACTATATCTGCGGAAGTCAAAAATAATAATCATGGTGATGAGGCAATAGTCATGATAAGAGATGAAGGTACTGGTATCGACGGTGAAATTGCGTCAAGGTTGTTTACCAAATTTGCTACAAGATCAGAGAAAGGTACCGGTCTTGGATTATATATTTCAAGAAGTATCGTAGAAGCTCATGGTGGTAAGATATGGGCTAAAAACAATGAAGAGGGGAAAGGGGCTACATTTGCGTTTTCCCTGCCACTGAATCACGATTAGAAAAATAACAATAATAATAGATTTTTCAACCACAATAATATCCTGCGAAATGGGCTCACCCACATGCTGTGCGTATGAGAAATTATTCTGAAATGTCTAGGCATACCCAGCTTAGGTTCTGCAATGAGCAAGATGTAGCCTGCACAGTTCTCTGCATCCCTCATAAAATAAACAAGACCAGATAGAAAGGTAGTACCCGATGGACAGAAAGAGTGTTAGTTCTACAAATATCCCTTCATCTCGCCTGAAATGCTTCGTATATGGAAACCCTTTCGGTGTAGGTATCTGTGGATCATAACACAGGTTACAAAGGCTAAGGTTATTGGTGTTCGATAAACTGTCATGATTATTTCTACGCAAGATCAAATCTGAGCAAATCAATCCACCGTTTATATTATAGACAGAAACCATAATGTCTTTAACTAATGTCATACGGTGAAAGAAGATATGGCGGAGGTAACCGCTACGGCGGTAGCTTCGGTCCAAAGCCTGTAGAAACAGGTAAGGAATACGACGTGCAAATTACTGAAACAAGCAGACAAGGCGATGGTATTGCCAGAGTACAAGGGTTTGTCATTTTTGTAAAGGGCGGCAAAGTTGGCCAAAGCTGCAAGGTGAAAATCACTAATGTGGGTGCAAGATTTGCAACTGCAGAATTGACTTCACCAACAACAACAGAGTAGAACATATACAAGAATTATAGAAACCCCTCAACAAGAAGAATGTGGCAACTACCTTTTAACAGGACGGAAAGTACCACAGTTGTTTTTTCTTATTTTACTGCAATTGCCTAGTATGCATAGTTTTAATTAGGTTATGATTCACCTTGTGGTTAGTTGAAAAGAAAATATTCCAGCAGCGGTGGCAAGTGCGAATGTATTTGTCATAAGAGACCAAATACTGACTATTGCGGCTACTGTTCCCCGTCACATACTCGCGGAATGTCATCTAGAAGATGATAATAACGCCTGATAACATGCTTCTTAATTTTTTCAATTGCGGAAAATTAAGTCCTTACTAGTGGAGTGTTTCATGTGGTGATAAGGAGAATAACCTAAGCCAAAGGCTAGCCAAGAGAGGTCGTCGGCATGATAGAGTAACTTGCGGGTGCAATGCAGAATATATGGACTTAAATTAAGAGTTGCTTTTTTCGTCAGCTTTCTTTTCTCTCCCTACGGTATAGCGCCGGCTAATCTCCCTATCGATCTCCTCATGCTTTATTTGCTCCCCTCTCCTTCCAGGCGTTTTCATTCCTTGCTGCTTTACTTTCCTTCTTTCGTCGTCTAATTCGTCACCCCTACTGTCTTGTTTTTTCTTTTTAAGCTCGTTTGCATACCTGTCACGAAAAAACTTCTCTTCCTCTGTGTCCTCCACCATGCTATTCATCTCTATCTTGCTCGCTGAGCAACCTACAAGGAGATACATGGAGTTCCTTCAAATTAATTTTTCCCTTCTTCTTTTACGCACCAAAGTTGGCTTGAAAAGGAGCATATGTAAGAACTAATAATCGACCATAAGATTCAAAAACAATCTATGACCAGTCCATATAATCTAATATAATATTAATAGTGCATGAAAAAGACTGCTGAATCTCTTTTTCCTATGGAACTTCTTGACAACAACGGTAGACAGCAATGAACCCTGGCATTGTGACATATGCAAGAAGGGCTTAGGAGATGTATATTGTGATAAGAGATTGATATGTCTAAGATTTGATTTAGCCGGTTTAAACAAGGAAAATTGAAGGAGAAAGGAGCAGGGCCAGCGAAC
>JAICHI010000232.1 GCA_025922735.1 Nitrososphaeraceae archaeon
GTCCACCTGGCGATAGATACCATCACTTATTGCATCGGGTTGGTTTGTGATAAAGGTAGTATAAATACCAAAGTGTCTCAGTCGGGTAATGATGTCCTCCCAATATGTATCGCGGATGTAGATGTGAGCCTCCTCTGCAAAGAGGAAAATAGGTGGGATTTTCTTGTGCTCCAGCAGGTCAACAATCTTGCTCAATACTAACTCAACGACCATCCTGCGTACAGTAGGCGAAACTTCACCCATCTTGATTATCATGGCTGCACCGCTCTTGCCTGAAATTATGTCCTCAAATTGTAGGCCGCCTCCTTCACCGTTGATGAATAGTCCTGAGGAATGGATGACATGGTAGCGGGACACTAGTGCGTCTCGCACAAGCTCATTTATGTTCCAAGTGTTGACAGCATTACCTATCGCATCTATTGAAAGCGACTGCTTGCTTTCACACCAGTCCCAGATCCGCAAAAATTCACGCAAAGACGCGGCAGGCATATCAAGAGCATTCTTAAGCATACCAGATATCGCTGTCTTACCGCAGTAGTCAAGAGTAAACCTCAGTGTTTTGCCCGGCTCGAGCACCTTGACTTGCTGATGGATTGAAGAAGGGATACCAGCGCGGCTCCATCCAAGGCCTCCATACTCGTTGTTTAGGTCAAATACGACCACAAAGGCGCCGTACTGCACCAGTGTCTTGATAAGCATCTTGGATAGATGTGATTTGCCCGACTCTTTCTTGCCTGTAATGACAGTCAGCTTGCCATCCAAATCTTCTGCGTAAATTTCAAACTCTTCTTCGTGACCCGCTCTGCCAAGTGGGATCGGATATACCCCACATCTTTCAAGCAAAGAGTCAAGCTCCTTCATCGCAATCCGCCTTATCTTGGACTCAACTCTTGAAGGAAGCCAAGTTACGTCGCTTGATAGTTTCCCGTCATTGACTGATGCCCTTATCTTGGCACGAAATACTCTGGCATCTCTTACCAACCGGGATAGGCTTCCGATGTTAAGTGGGTCGTGCAGGTTCTCCATGCTTGATGCGTTGACCACCTCTTCTTTTACAATATCTTCAATCAAAGCCTGAGATGAAAGGTACTCTTCATCATAGACCTGTACAACCATGCTCCTGCTTCTATCCTCTATGAGTAAGTAGTCTCCCTTGGCAGCTGAATCTTCCTTCATGGCAAGCAAGAGCAGTTCGTTGCCATTCTTTGATAGTATCTTCATACTGGTATCGACCCCAAAAGAGTTCTTCGTATATCCTCTGCAGCTAGCTCAGTCACGTTATAGTTGTTCAGTATGTGGCTTCGGAGGCATGTAACCTCTGTACTTGTGAACGTGGAAATGTGGTGTGCGAGCCTGAGGGTTTCAGGATAGCCACCTGCCACTACGTCATTTCCAAGCAGCATGCCAAGTGACTGGCTTGTGTCGCCTACAATGTCTGCTCGCAAAATAGGACTGCTGCCCTTTTCTAGCTTGACCATCAAGTTGCTGCCAATAGTGTTCCTGATCAAGCTTTTGATTATATCATCAACTTCAATGTAAGCCGGCCCTGGCACCTTAGTTAATGGAGCGGCCGCCCTGTCTAGCGCCTTGAGCCTGGTGCTCTTGCTAATTCCTACAAGCATGTTCTTGCGAAGAACGCTACTCTCTGAAATCTTTCTTATACTGCGGTCTCTCTCTTCAAAGATCGATGCTTTGAGCGAGCCGTCAACTAAGATTATTGAATTTGTAAAGTGGCTTGCAATCTCTTTCTGGACGGCTCTCTCCACGCGTACTCTTATCAGACGCTTCGCCAAGTCATCATCCAAGAGAACAAGTCTTGAGAGACGCTCTTCCAGCTCCGATTCATGAACTGTCTTTTCGCTTAGGTAGAACAGCACCGGCCCTATCTTGAAATGCATGAGAGTGTGGCTAGCATAGGCCGTAGCGACGCTACATTTTATGGCGTAAAGGCTTCCATCTTCTGTCTCGGCTAGCTTGATACTGCTGGAGTCTATGGCCGCCACGAGCGCATTTTCTTTGATCGGCCGAATGGTAGTTACCGTTGTTGTATTGTAGGGGTCAGATCTCATGCCCCATCCATCAACTGGCATCATTTTCTTGTCGTCATAGCAAAACACAATTTTCTTCCCTTTCAGTACATCAAGCTTTGGTGTAAGACATTTGCTCACCGATTCACCTATGTCAAGACCCCCTAGAGTCAAGATGCTGTCTGAGAAAAGGATTTCTTGGTTGTTCATGTTGCTCAACAATATCTGCGGGCACAAATATATTAATATTGCTCAACATGATCAATATGGTCAGCAACAGATTTATCAATAGTAGCCTGAGGGGTATATTTAAGCAAACATGAGCGGCCATCCTGCTGAGGAAGTCAAAATAAGGCTTAAGCATGGTGAGTGGGAAGTAGAGGTAGTTTGCATTGAGAGCAGGGTCAAGCAGGTAGTTGAAAGCGTGCTCTCAAGCCTTGACACTGCCAAGATAATGGGGCCAGAAGTTCAGAGCCAGCTAGATGCATTGAGGCGAGAAATAGACTTCTTAAAGACTAGGCCCATCGCTGAACTCGTGCCTGAGGGCCAGCAACAGCAACAGCAGAAGGTGACAACCAAGAGTGGTATAACATGTAGGGGCCTTTTGGAAAATCTCTGGTTCGAGGGGTTTTTTGTAAGTGAAAGGTCGCTTGGTGAAGTACATGAAGAGCTATCAAGAAGAGGCTACAATTACGACAGGACTGCAGTTTCGCATTCGCTCACAGATATGGTGCGAGAAAACATCTTGACAAGAATTGGAACAATGCGGAATTACCGCTACATCCA
>JAICHI010000233.1 GCA_025922735.1 Nitrososphaeraceae archaeon
AAGCTTGCGCAGGAGCAGGGAGCTGCCACTGATCGTTACCAGCACTATATTGAAGAAATGATCGACAACTTGACTTTTGCAAACAAGAAAAGAATAGCTCAGGAGCAGGAGAGCGTCACAATAAGAAGCAAGGAACATCTGCACTACTATGCCATTTTCAGAAGCTATTTCCCTCCACCAAAAGAAGAGGAAGAAGATGATGATGATGGTAGTTGCAGATCACGCTGCTCAGAGTGTCGAGGATGTATTGCACCTGATGCTAGGTTTTGCAGAAAGTGTGGCGCCTTTCCTGTTGTGCCACTTTCACTTTGAATACTTACGGGGCTTTTTTGTAAAGATCCTCTTGCAGCCTTCGCAGCAAAAGTAGTAAGTCTTACCATGATGCTCATGGCTAATTGCAAGTTCCTGAAGCATTTCAATTCCGCAGACAGGATCAACAACAGGCATCAGCACTATGCAAAGAAATTACGTATTTATTGGTTACCAAAAATAGTCATTGGCATATCATATCCACTTTCATAAGATAAAAGGTGGAATAGACATTTGTTAAAGGTGATGCAGCTAAACTCTAGATGAAGCAGGTTGTCTTTTCAATAGGGCATTGAAAAATTTTCGTTTTCCAGCTTGGAATGGATGGATGCAGAGAGTTGACCTATTCTATGACCTATGACAATTGCCTCTTAATACTTCATCTGATACACTCACAGACACATACACACAGAGACACACTATGTGTGTGTGTTTTATTTGATGGATTTGAAAATCTCTTATTTTAGAGAGCAAAAAAAAGAGAAAAAGCGGGCGTCTGGTTGCCCAGACATTGTCGAAATCCCAAGCTTATGGGATAGATCTGCTGTACAGCTTTCCTTCAAGTGCTAGCTTGTACATTTCGGCCACGTATGGGTTCTTGGCTGGTGTTTCTGCACCCAGTTCGACCATTCTGGCGTATACTCTGACTACATAAGCCAGAGCACCCATGAATGCCACGACGACACCCATGTTAAACATCCAGTGGTTAGGAACTGCGAAGATTTCTTCGACGAACCAGAAGTGCCACATCTCGTTGACACCGATTGTGAACATTGTGGCCAAGTAGCCAATGATTGTAATCTTCAAACCGGTGTTCATTGAATTGCCTGGTCCTCTCAGGATTGGTACTCTTCTGTCGTAGATTGCGACAAAGCCCCAACCTAGTGGGAGTGCTACGAAGTGACTGTATAGCCACCAGTGAGCAGGTGTGAATGCACTATCTCTGATTGCCGTCTGGTGCAGTGAGCCATCGACGAAGTTGTCGACCTCTACTGAGGCTGCAATTGAACCCAGCATGATGACCATGATGTAGATCTTCTTTAGTCTCTGGATTTCGACTTCTTTTGGTATCAGCGCTGGCATCTGAGCCATAGCAATGTATTTCAGGTTCTAATATTTTAATCTGCAGTTAGATAAATGCCACATAATAGTATGAAATATGTTTTCTTGGACCTAGTAAATTCAAGATCTTTTATAATTTAGAAGGTAATAATATAAAATTGACAGCGGCTTGAAGATAGACACTAATGCTAATCATCGATGATAATCTGTTAGAAATAATACAAGGGCAGCTCAGTCAAATGCCTTCTCTTCATAGCGTCAGTTTAACTCTGAATCTTCACTGCTGCCATACACCTATACGATCTTCTCATTAATTAATTCTTATGAGTGCATCAAAATGGGATGGAATTAGGTGAAAAAACACACACACAAACACAAACAAAAACACTCTGCACAAGGTTATGTCTGGCTGCTCTAAGAGAATGGCCGATAGCGCTCGACAAGCTCTGACAGCGGGAAGCGCTTCTTGCCAACTATTTTTATGTCAACGCGGGGCTTTTTCTCTTTTCCAACCTCAATTATGTTATAACAGTTTTCAAAGAATCCTCGAAATCTGATTGAAGATGTAGTGCCCGCATACGCTATCGCCAGCCGTCCAAGATTCCACATCCAAGGCCTGTGCTTGTGACCGCAAAGCACTAGGTCCACTCCTGATTGCAGAAATGTGCGAAGTGTATCACCAGCGTCAAGAATGATGATCTTGTCAGTGCCTGTATCAGGTATGCCTATCAAATGATGATGCATCGCCACTATTTTGGGCTTGGTCTCTGGATATTTGCTCAGTGTCTTTTCCATCCAGAGGTTCTGGCGATAGCCTACCTCTCCCTCATCTCTATCCGGTCTAGCTGTGCCCACAGTGAAGATAATGGCATCATCAAATTCATAGATCTGCTTTGTGGGAAAGAACTTCTTGAACAGCAAATATCCGGTATGACGATAATCATGGTTACCGGCGATCACGATCATGTTTGGGCAGACAAACCGCTCAAGGTCCTTCCTTGCCTTTTCGAATTGAATCAATAACCCGTCCTCTGTCAAGTCGCCAGTCACGATTATCGCATCTGGCTTGAGCTTATTGACCTCTTCAACTACAGTGTCAAAGACGCTCTGGACGTAAAGGCCGCCAATGTGTATATCTGATAGCTGGACTATTTGCAATTATTGTTATTATTATTGTGCGACCTCGATGCCCTATATATAACGTATACACAAAGCAATATTATTATTAATGCCCTATCCAGCTTGTTTCCGTAGAGTCATCGTCAGTTGCCAAAACGCAGGATAAAGGAAGAAAAGCCAAAGAGAAAGGTGGGAAAGAAGGAGCTTCTGATAGCTCCTATTGCCATGGGAGCAGCAACACTTGTCGCGCTCGTGATCATCCCTAGCTTTGCGCCGCCACCCAATCCCGCACAGGTATGCCTTAAAGAAAGCCAACACAACAT
>JAICHI010000234.1 GCA_025922735.1 Nitrososphaeraceae archaeon
GAGCAGGCAGCTGACAAGACCGCTATTCGTCCGTTTCATGTTAATAATGTTCCGGAAGAGGAACTTACCGAATTGCGCAGGCGCATAAACGCGACAAGGTGGCCTGAACGGGAAACGGTCACGGATGCATCGCAAGGCGTGCAGCTTGCGACGATTCAGAAACTCGCCCGCTATTGGGCGACAGATTATGACTGGCGCAAGATCGAGGCAAAACTAAACGCCCTGCCGCAGTTCATGACCGAGATCGATGGGCTGGACATTCATTTCATTCACGTCCGTTCAAAACACGAAAATGCGTTGCCGCTCATCGTCACGCACGGATGGCCCGGCTCGATCATCGAACAGATGAAGATCATCGATCCGCTGACCAATCCCACCGCACACGGCGGAAATGCATCCGATGCGTTCCACCTGGTGATCCCGTCAATGCCGGGCTACGGATACTCAGGTAAACCGACCACGACTGGCTGGGGCCCTGTGCGTATCGCACGTGCATGGGTAGAGCTGATGAAGCGCCTCGGATACACGAAATTCGTGGCGCAAGGCGGCGATTGGGGTGCGATTGTCGTTGATATGATGGGGGTACAAGCCCCCCCGGAATTGATCGGCATTCACACCAACATGCCTGGTGTTGTTCCACCCGACGTTTCAAAGGCGATCCAGTCCGGTGGCCCGGCGCCATCCGGTCTATCCGACGAGGAAAGAAGCGCATACGAGATCCTGAAAGATTTTTCTGCGAAAGGCGTGGCCTACGCACTCGAGATGGGACTCCGCCCACAGACGCTATGTGGAATTGCGGATTCACCCGTCGGCCTAGCCGCCTGGATACTCGACCACGACAAGCGTAGTTTGGAGCTTATCTCACGTGCCTTTGACGGGCATCCAACAGGGCTTACACGAGATGATGTGCTCGACAACATCACGCTCTTCTGGTTGACGAACACGGCGATTTCTGCGGCACGTATATATTGGGAATTCCCAGGGTTACCCTTTTTCGACGTGAAAAATGTCTCCATCCCTGTAGCAGTGAGCGTTTTTCCTGACGAGATCGAGGCAGTTCCGCGCAGTTGGGCAGAGCGGGCCTATCCCAAACTCATCCATTACAACAAGCTCGACAAAGGCGGCCACTTTGCGGCCTGGGAACAGCCTCAACTCTTTTCAGAAGAGGTTCGCGCCGGCTTCAGACCACTACGCAAATAGTGGAGTAGAGGAAAATAATACAGATAAACACTTGGAAAGTTACAAAGAAGAACGTCATTTTACATGGTTAGAAGCCTTTTATGACCTAATTGTTGCTATCATTGTCTTTGAGCTGAGCAGAGAACTCAGTGAAGATGTGTCTGTGTTTGGATTTCTCAGTTTTGTAGCTCTTTTTGTTCCAGTGGTGTGGTCATGGGTTGGTGTGACTTTTTATTCAACAAGATTTGCTATAGATGATTTAGCGCACCGTCTTTTAATGCTATTACAGATTGCCGCGACTGCTTTCATGGCGGTAAGCGTGCATGATGGATTACGTGAGAACTCCAGCTGGTTTGCTCTGTCTTATGCGATAACGCGTGTCATTCTGGTAATAGAATATGTGCGCACCAGAAGACATGTTCCAGACGCACGCGAGCTTATCACAAGGTATTCAATTGGATTTTCTATTGTAGCAGGAATATGGTTTGTATCTGTATTTGTACCTCTACCATTTAGATTGTTTTTATGGGTAGTAGCAATGGGAATTGATATAGGTATGCCTTTGTTGTTTCCACGACGACTTTCAGTACAATTTGCACCGAATGTCCACCATTTACCTGAGCGTCTTGGCTTTCTTACAATTATTGTTTTAGGCATCGCTATACTGGGAGTTGTTAATGGAATTGCAGCTCACAATTGGACTATACCTTCTATAGTTTGTGCAGCACTTGGGCTAGGCATAACATTTAGCTTGTGGTGGGTATACTTTGATACGGTTGACGGTTCAGAAATCAGAGCTCTTCGTGAAAATAAACAAATTGGAATATACCTTACTTGGTTGTATATACATTTTCCACTAATAATTGGCCTTACGACATTAGGGGTTAGCATTGAACACATAGTTCTGAGTAATCAAGCTTTACCTCTGCCCTCTTCGGAAACATGGCTTCTATGTATTTCTGCTTTCCTCTGTTTGCTTACGCTAGGAGTAATACAAATGACATCAGCAATGACCACCAAGTCTATTTCTCACTCATCGTCAGCTCATTCAAAAAAGGCAAGAACGTATGCTGCTGCCGTCTACAGCATAGTATCTGCTACAGCTGTACTTGTGATTGGTGCTATACTAAAAGATGGTATCCTATTATTGCCAGCACTTCTTCTCGGCATCGTGGCTATGGCGTGCATAGTTGAAGTCATATTAGATGTGAAACGTCATCCCCATCATCGTTTTTCAAAATTTTAGTTACTGATTATTTGTCTTATGTCTGCACACACGAATAAGCCATTTGAGACACATATGCCTAGAAAGGTGAGGAGTCTAAATCGAAAATAAGAAACGCAGATGCCATTATTATTGTTACTCCTGAATATGACTAGTCAGCGCCAGGAGTTCTCAAAAATGCACTTGATTTTGCGTCAAGACCATATGGAGATAATCCATTTGATGGAATGCCAGTTGCGATAAGGAGTACATCCATTGGTATGCTGGGTGGTGCCCGAACCCAGTATCATTTACGTCAGATGTTTGTGTCTTTGAATATGTATCCAATCAACAGACCAGAAGTAATAGTTATATTCGCGCTTTTTAACTAGACTGATCCATACTAATTCTGAACCTTTTCAAAGAAC
>JAICHI010000235.1 GCA_025922735.1 Nitrososphaeraceae archaeon
TGGATCGACCTGTTGTCAAACGTCCTGTAGAGGTCTATGTGGATGCCATGCCTGACTCCGACAGGCTCCGCCTGCATCCCATGTTTGATAAATGACTCTTTTTTGACCATTATGGGCACCTTGTCCTTTGGGACTGCAATGCCATTAGGATCAATGCGGGAATCCTGCGAGCGTGCATAGAGATAAGGTAGGTCAAAGTCGTCACCATTGAACGTGATTATGATCGGATATTCGTTGATTATCGAGAATGCCTTTTCTAGCAACTCTTTTTCAGTTGCGCAGGGTTCTGCTTCAGGAATTAGCGGTGTGCCGTCGCTTGATATGTTATTTGCAAGCACGAGCACTTTCTTGAAACCGTCACTTCCAACAAACCCAACAGCTGTTATACGCCTGTCATGGTCGCGCGGATTTGGCATTCTTCCCTCTTCACTCTCGACTTCGATGTCGACAGCTACTCGCTTCAGCTCCGGTATTGGCTGATTGAGCAATTTGGCCCAGTCTGTGATGTATTGTCTATATTCCTTGCCTGCCTCACCTGCTTCCTTTATCTTGTCCCACAGGAGGCTTCTGAGTGCAAATTGCACCTTCTCAGAAATAGGATACTCAAATGGCGTTATCTCTTCGTCATTTCTAACATAATATGAACCTGGTATTAGCGCCCGATCATAGAGATAGTTCTCGTGGTATTTGATATCTGCTTCCCACGACGTCACTTTTTCACGAAAGCTATGGTCGGTTCCACCTATTGAGAGAGGATCAGGGGCAATCACTTTGAGGACTTCAATTTCCTTGTCAAGAATGATATCTTGTTTCTTGACCTGTTTGAGTATGAATTTGGCCTCTTTTTGCGCGACCTGTTTAGCCTGCTCTGCAAAGTCCATCTTTGTATAGCAGTAGGGTTTGTGGTCAGTCCTGTCACGCCATTGGTAGATAATTTTGTCTTGCGGATCGTAAAACTTCAGGTAGACTTTCTTCTCTTCGCCAGAGTAAACGGCGGACAGCAACAGCATTGGCCTGCTATCTTTGGGCAACTCCGGCAGGCTGTCAAGCCCTTTTCTTCGATCTGATACAAAGTCTTGCCGCTGAGCCAATATACACCGTGTCTGTCCATAGATCGATATTAAACGTTTTATCTAACAGATGGATTCATGTCTCACGTGGACTGCAAGGTCGCAATTATTGGTGGTGGTGTGCTTGGAATGTCAATTGCATACTTTCTATCGGCGCACGCCAAAAGTCCCGAATCAATAGCGCTGCTAGAGCAGGAAAAGAACATTGCGCAGCATAGCAGCAGCAGAAATACTGGCAAGGTGCACGCGCCATTTCTCTACGACCCTACAAGAAAGAAGACCTTTGCCAAGGCTGCAGCTCTTGGCTATGAGATGTGGCAAAAGTATTCCAGTCACAAGAGAATGCCGTTTAAGCATGATGGCGTCCTTGAGGTTGCACTCAATGACGAGGGGATCGACCGGCTCTATAAGTACATGGAGTGGGGGTTGGAAAATGGCCTTACAAAAAATGAACTGCAATTGCTTGGCAAAAATGAAGTGGCAAGAATGGAGCCAAACGTGCGGTGTGCCTCTGCAATCTATTGCTCCAAAGATGCATCGGTTAATTACGGCGCATTCACGATTGGACTTTTAGAAGATATTCGGTGGTTCGGCAGCAAGCTGCTCTTAGGACACAAGGTCGAGCGAATATCCTCATACAGACAAGGGGCTTATTCGATGACCACGAACCAAGGCAAAGAAGTTCGAGCAGAGTATCTTGTCAACGTGGCCGGCGGCAACTCGATGGACGTTGCCCAGATGATGGGTGTTGCGCAGGGTTACACCGACATGCATTTTAGAGGGGAGTACTGGCAGGCGCCACCACAATACCATAACCTGACAAAGCTGTCGATCTATTCGGTCCCGAAGCATCCAGAATACCCATTTCTCGATCCACACTGGATTGTGCGAGCGGACAACACGTGTGAGGTGGGGCCAAACGCCATGCCTGTGTTTGGTCCGTATGCCTACGGCTGGCGTAGGAACTTAGCCGATATGCTGCCAAAAATATTGGAGTCATCCCAGACAGGCGCGCGGAAGATTTTTTTTGATAGGCAGTTTCTGTCCCTTGTAAGCACTGAGTTGAAGAGCTCCTTGTCCAAGACAATGATGATAAACAGAGTGCGTGAATTTTTACCGCAGCTCAGACCATCTGCTTTTACCCGGCGTGGGACTGCCGGCATAAGATCCTCAGTCATTGACAAGACCGGCAGATTCGTACCCGACACGCTTATACTCGAGCGTGATTCTTCGCTACATGTGCTCAACTACAATTCGCCAGGAGCCACAGGTGCACTACCAATGGCAGCCAACATCGCAAATAAGATAATAAGAGCGGGTATATTGCAAACAAGTGACAAGGCAAGGTCGCTGTGGGACGCAACCGTAATTGCCGATAGGATGAAAGCATGATCAATTTTTTAAGTTACTGCCCGTCACGATAGGATATAACTTGCTCAAGGAAGTTTTTCTTGGCGCTCTGAGAGACAAAGAGGTCAAGATATCAAAGGTAAAAGATTCTAATTTTCACAAAATTCTGGCAGACGCATCATCGCGCTGGATTTCATACGAGTCTATGCCGGAAAAATGCGAATCTGCCGGCATTGATAGCAGCTGGAACAGGCGCGCATTTCAGGGTCTTCAACTTTACGTCATAGATGCAGTGGCAGTCACTAGCACGAACAGGATCTTAGCTATAGAGTGGGAAGTAGACATAGCCGGCTCTGCAAGAAGCGAGCTACTAGAATCAA
>JAICHI010000236.1 GCA_025922735.1 Nitrososphaeraceae archaeon
CCAATCTGCAGGTCTGATTAGCGAATCACATATTGATCTAATGTGAGTGCCTGACATCACTCATTACAAGACGTGTCCTAGAGGACTGCTGTCATGGTGAGCCCAGCGGGTTCCGGCAAAAAAACTTCAAAATTCGGACCCGAGGAATCAAAAGCACAGGATAAAATAGTATAATCAGTAACCGTATAGATGTGTCTATTTTAATTATAGATTGCTATCAACACTAATGCGTTTGTAACGATTCCTTATGTAACCAAGAATAGTTGAAGATATACTCTCTTGATGTACACAAGGCTCTTGTATCAAAAGCTCAACTTTGTGTTATCCTTCAACTGCGTCTCTTTTTGCACTATTTCTTAATTGATTCTCTGTTTATCAGACATTCATTAATTCAAGGTCCTTCATCTTCACTTTCCTCTTCATCTAGCTCATCTTGCTCCATGTCTTCGACATCGTGAGTTTCCTCTTTCATCTCTTCTCTTTCGGCTTCCTTACTGCTCATAGGGTTACTACTATGTTATTCTCCTCTTATTCTTATTAAGGAGAACTTGGATTGCTTTCATATCCTTTTGCCTTTTTCTGTAGCAATAGGAATTCTCTAGATAAGCTCTGTCCTGCGTGGACTGCTGTAATTTTAAGACACTGGCGCATGGGGATTCGACAAAGAAGTCTTCCTAATCATACTAGATCATACTATATTACAACAACTCAAAGTGAAAAATTGAATTGATGCATTACCGAGGAAAAGATATGGAATAGTTTGAGAAGTTTGAATAAAAAGTTGCACTTGGAACAAAAGTATCAAGCAAAGCATTAGCAACAGGGGCGACTTTGTCAATTGCCGCGCATAAATAGCAAATTCTTAATGTGAAAAGGCTCGCTACAATTAATATATCATATAAAGAATACTGACTAACGAAAGGAGCAATTAGGTGACAATGATGTATGGGTAATAACAAAAGTAATCAAAAATCTGACTCTATAACTGATCCTTCTGTAGCTGAATTATTTGAAGGAAAGAATTTTGCTTTTCTTGCCACCTTGATGAAAGACGGCACTCCTCATGTCACGCCTACATGGGTAGATATTGACAAAAGCAACAATACAATCTTGATAAATACTGCGAAGGGTCGAATTAAACACAAGAATATATCAAGAGATCCTCGTGTAGGCGTTTCTGTAGTTGATTCTTCAAATCCTTATCACATGGTGAGTGTAAGAGGAAAGGTCATTGAACAAATCAATGGTAAGGAAGCAAATGAGCACATAGACAAAATGGCAAAGAAATACATGGGCAAGGACAAATATCCCGGACGAACACCAGGTGAGGAGCGCCTACTATTGAGGATAAAGCCTCTGCATGTAGCTCAATGGAGAGGCGGCCAGCAATAAGTTACTTTTAAAAGCGAAAGATTCGTAGGGTTCTTTAGGAGTAGCTAAGCAGATTTTGACATGCAAGCAATTTTGGTATATGCCTATCTAGTGCCGAAAGCAAGTTTACTTATTAAAGCACCTTTTCGGCGTTCAAGGATAGTCAATATCGACGGGTAGATGTTACAGCCACAATTCTCGCACATGAAGGACGTTGCTTCGCCAAAAACGCACGTAGGCTTGCGGTTACCATAAGCATCGTATGACTCGACAAACCATGTAGGGCAACGCTTGGACCATTGATTGGTTCTCATTAGATCAAGCTCCTTGTCCGAGTTTACGATGTAGTCCCCATAAAAGAGACTCTTCAGCCTTTGTATTTCGTCGATATCTTTCTGGCGTTCTACATTCGACAGATATAACGCATCCTTTGGACTCATAGGAGTAGACCATGCAAAACATATTCCGTTCGCTCCCAGATTCTTTGCTGCTTCAACAATGCTCTGTATTTTGGCATGATTAAGCCTGGTAAGTGTAGTGTTGCAATAGCAATCTGCAGGAATACCAGAAGAAATATTTTGTCTTATCTTAGCAAAGACCCCTTTACCTCTGATATGATCGTGTGTTTCCCCATCGCCGTCAAGGCTCACTATATATAAGGTGTTTCTGAGCTTTGGGAAGCCAAAAGTTCCATTTGTTACTATCCAGGTTTGGTCGAAGATTTCTGTGGCCACTTTGCACTTTTCACGAGATTGTTCAGTTAGGAGGGGCTCGCCGTCAGTTAGGGTCGCGTGTCTAATTCCTCGCTTGCGCAACGTTAGACACAATTCCTTGAAGGCATCAACAGTAAGCTCCTCCTGCCGCAGTTGTCGGCTCTTCTGTCCTTTAGCGACTGCTCTGGGAGAGGCAGTATAGCAAAATGAACATGCTAAATTGCACGCTAGGGTTGGAGCCAGTGAGCATGCAAAAGGCTTCCTATCATGGAGTATAGACGTCCTAATTATGCGGTAGTGAAAGTATGCCTTTTGTATTGTTCCAACCAATGTTATCCGTAATGTGGTTGCCCGTAGAATATATCAGTTGATGGCTCTAGTGTCTGGATTAATTGGGAATTGAGAGTCTAGTAATGAATTTTTTATTGATATTGCTATGACTTCTTGTTGTCACATTTAGAATTCCGTTGGCAAATTTACCTCCACATGAATCCACTATTAATATAAAGTAGAGCCCAGTGGTTCTGAGAGAAATACTAAGAGCATTGAGTCCATTTTTTGAACGTTTTTTAATTTTTAGTGGGCCCAGCGGGTTCCGTCAAAAAAACTTCAAAAATGAGACCCGGTGCAACTAGAAGGCATGTTCAAGATGGTTTGGTTCCTGAGTATACAAGTGTTCAATA
>JAICHI010000237.1 GCA_025922735.1 Nitrososphaeraceae archaeon
AAAAGCCAGTTCTTTGGAGGAGGAGGAGAAACTATCAAGCAGCTAGAGGAACAAAAGAAACACTTCCATGTAAAAGTAGTAGAGAATATGAAGGTAAAAAGATGCAATGCGAATACTGTGGAGGACCCATAAACAGCAAACCAAAAGTGCTTGAGTTTGCAAATTTTCAGAGATTCTTCTGCTGCACTGGCTGCAAAAACCAGTATAAGGAAAAGCATGAAGGCAGGATACGATCCATAGTGGAGCAGTACAAAGCGATGCAAAAAGGGGCGAAATACTAGTACCTTGATTTTTTGGTAGAAACAAATTACGTAGCGTCCGCCAAATCGCTGATTAATAATATTTACTTATTTTTGTGTTTGTACTAGTCATAGGTCGGACTTTGTACTACAACAGTATAATTGTGCAGTTCCAGCGAATAGATTCAACCATCAACTCTCCGGTGCACTCACAGGGTCGAGAGCTTGCCAGTTGTCAAGCATATAGAATAGTATCGAATAGTTACCAGTGTTAAACCCACTGTGGAAGGGCTGCAAGGTAGAAATGATAGGCAGACCCCCCTTGCATGCTGCTAATTCCCTGAGCCTTTTTATTTCATAACCTCTGATCCGGGGCACGCCAGCGCTTGACTTTACTTGAATTAACCAGTACGCATTACCGCATTTAGCGATAATATCTGCCGGCCCCCTGCTTCCTCTTGATAGAGCAACGTTCCATCCTAAAGACTTCAAATAAAGAGCTACTACATATTCGGCCTCACGTCCAAATCTGCTCCAAGAATACAAAGTAAGCTTTACTCACAGCAAGAACCCATATAGCTGTTTTTGGCCGCAATTTTTTACCTCAGACTCAACAAGATACTTATGTGACGGCAAGATCGTAAGTGCCTGTAATCCATATGACTAGTAGCTATGCCAATATGAAGGTAGGACGATGGAACATAAGTGATCTCGTCAAAGATCCTTCCAGTGAAGAATTTTCCCAGTTTTTGAGATCAATCGAAGAGCAGCTTGTGCAATTTGAAGGGAGCCGACAGATCCTGCGCCCCGATATTTCGTCAGAGGAGTTTGAACGCCTTATTCATATGCTTGAAAGCATCTCTGAAAAAGTGTCAATTGCAAGCGGCTATGCATACCTGAGCTACTATGCTGATACATCTTCAAACGAGGCATCTGCATTAGTCACCAAGATGGAAAAACTGGCGTCAGAAATCAGCAATAGGATGTTATTTTTTGATTTGTGGTTCAAAAAGCAAATCGATCACGAAAATGCAAACAGGTTGATAAATGCCATTCCAAAGGAGTATCAGGAACATCTCCGCCATAAACGGCTGGTCGCCAAGTATTCGCTTAGCGAGCCGGAGGAAAAAATAATCAGCACTCTTGAAGTTACTGGCATCCTGGCACTTACCAAGATATATGATAAGATGACAAGCGGCTTTGAATTTACAATGAGGCTTCGGCACGGCAGAAAAACAATAGAGAAAAAATTTGACAACAAGGAAAAGTTAGTATCACTTGTTAGAAGCCCGGATGGCAATAGAAGAGAAGCTGCCTACAAATCGTTATTGCAGGTCTATAAAAGAAACAGCGGTGTGCTGGGCGAGATTTACCAGAACATCATCATGCAATGGCGTGACGAGGCAATTTTGATGCGTGGCTATAGATCTCCAATCTCTGTACGTAACATAGCCAACAACCTTGACGATGCAACAGTTGAAGCATTACTGGCAGCATGTAGGCACAATGTAGCCATGTTTCATGATTATTTTATAGAAAAATCGAAGATGATAGGAATGAGAAAACTGCACAGATATCATCTCTACGCTCCTATATCAAATAAAGCATCTGACAGCAAAAAGTTCACCTATGGCAAAGCCGTCGAGACAGTGCTGGATAGCTTTGGGGACTTTGACCCTCAGTTCCGCAGACTCGCCGAGCGAGTCTTTGCGAAGCACCATATCGATTCTGAAATAAGGAAGGCAAAGCGTGGTGGTGCGTTTTGCTATAGTGTGACCCCCAAGCTGACTCCCTACGTGCTCCTAAACTTTGATGGAATTTCAAGGGACGTATCGACTCTTGCCCATGAGTTTGGCCATGCAATACACAGCATGCTCGCCTCGGGCATGCCATTAATGGTCTTCCATGCACCTCTCCCGCTCGCAGAAACTGCGTCAGTGTTTGCCGAGATGCTGCTCAATGAAAAGATGGCAGAAAAGATGTCGAAAAAGGAGCGCAGAATTTTGCTAGCAGAGCAAATAGACAATCTTTATGCGACAATAATCCGTCAGGCGTACTTTACGCTTTTTGAAATTGACGCGCATAAAGCGATAGGCGAAAATAATGCTACCATTGATGCAGTCGCAAAAATATATATGGACAACCTCAAGGAGCAATTTGGCACCTCGATAACAATATCTCCTGATTTTGAATGGGAGTGGGTATACATCCCTCATTTTTACCACACGCCATTTTACACTTACTCCTACTCGTTTGGCAACTTGCTGGTCCTTTCCCTTTACAGGCAGTACAAGCTTGAAGGTAGTTCGTCTTTTGTCCCCAAGTATTTCAAGATATTGTCTGCAGGCGGATCGAGGAAGCCGGAAGAGCTCCTGATGGAATCAGGCATTGACATTTCAAGACAAGAATTTTGGCAGCAGGGATTTGACTATGTACAAGAAATGATACAACAGCTGAAAGCACTTGCTCCATGATGACATCGTTCTAATTGCAGCCATAGCTGGA
>JAICHI010000238.1 GCA_025922735.1 Nitrososphaeraceae archaeon
GTGCGGTGGGAATGAGTATTACGATCTTCAATCCCCGGCTGGATTTGGATGGCTCAATAGCGCAGAGATTCGTCTCAAGTCTAGTTCAGGGTTTATCTTGAAAAACAGAGCGAAGGTTGGGGAAACTTGTGGGAGGAGGAGCACACCATAGAAAAAGAAACCCTATATTGAATTTGAACCCACGACCATAGCAGCTCAGCAGCAGCTTTCTTAGGCTGTTCTTTTATTTCTTATCCAAGAGGTAGTACTTGTTGAAAGAGAACTTGTCTGCTCAAATTCACTTGTACCATGTCAAAGTCTTTTCGTAGATGCTTCTGTCATCGATTAAGCGCAAGTACACGAATTCAGAAGTCAATTTAGCTGGACTTTGGAAAAGGTTCAATTCGCTCCAAGCCAGGCAGATGTTACTAACGGAGAGAAACTTGTAGACAATTCTTGTCAAACCAAGACTTGTACCTTAACTCTATCGCGTACCTAAACTCATGGTCGAGCAGGTGAATAAATGCCTCCAATTTCTTCAAACCCTCTTGCGCCGTCAGCGGTGGTGGCAGTTGTAACAATAGTGCTAGCAATTTTCTAAGTATTGAACGCATGACTTCAAAGAAAAAATACTTCTTTGGTTCTGCGAGTCTTTTTTCATGCGTGATAGATCGGGGAAATTGGCTGTAAAACTAACTAACAGCATAATGCGTCAGCGAAGGACAGTAATCACACCCATTTGACTCAGCCTAATTAACGACCGTCTCTGTTCCGTAGCATCGTCGATCTCTTGTTTGACAGTAGCGATTTTCTTCTCATATGGATACAACAAATCTATGCGGGGGTCATCATACGATCTAATTAGAAAAGATAGCTTTGTTTCCAGTCTCTCTATGTGATAATCCAATGCCTTGATTGCGAGTTCGATTTTGACTATAGCAGCAGCATTCGTTTCCTTCAAATCACACAAACTCCCTGTCCTTAATTGGGAATATCTTACGATACTGCAGAGAGCGATCTTCGCTCAAGATGATAAGTTCTTTAGGTACTATGGCTAAAGGTGATGGTGCTGCTTCTGGACTCATACACTTTTGACAAACAAGCCAACAATGAGATACTCCATTTTGAATAGTATCCTGAGTTATTATTATAGGTTATTCTTCTCCTCCTTTCTTATTAACTACCCTTGCTACCCTTAATACGATCATATATCTCTTCTAAAAGAGTATCTTCGGGGTTGACTTTATTGTTTGGGTATCAGTGACCCGGTAAAAAAAATCTGCCATACTTTTCTAGCATTCTAGCACGTTAGTCATATCATAATTCATTATTCTGATAAATAGTATGTTTTTCAGGAAGGTCAAACAACATCTCGCCAAATATCTTTCTATCTGATATATCCCACCCATTGTGAAATATCTTCCATTTCAAGCGCAATTCTAAACGATGGTACTGATCCTACGCATTAGCGGGAAATCACCACCAACACTCCATATTGTTTATCCTGCCTTTCCCAATTTCATTCTAGTATATACAGCATATGAGTTTATGGCTGTTCTGAACGGTAAAAGCCAAAGCTGTAGTTTTGGGTTTTGGTCAGTGTCAATAAGGATACCGAGCGGTAATAATATTGTAGACAGCTCAGAAAGAGCTAGAAGAAAGCGCTCATGCATTGAGATAATCTAGAAAAAAACGACTGCGGGAATTCTGACGGGATGTCGTGCCTGTATGTGTGTTGCGACATCCTGGTGAAAGATGGGGAAAAAGACAAGAAGAAAATAGAGAAAGAGCGGGAAAAGAGAGAGGCTTATTTCTCCACAACGGCATCTCTCTTCATTCTCTCCTCTCTTCCCTCAAAATCTTTCTGATTTTTCTTCTGCCTCTGCTTCTTATTATGGCATCTCAAGGACTACACGATATATACGCTCAGTGCTGTCATCATCTTCGCATCTAGTATCGTTCACCATCACAGTCTTGATCTCAAAGCCATCGGACACCAAACTGTTTACAAATTTCCAAAGATACGAGTTGTACTGCTCCTGTCGTGTTGTCATGTTTGCAAAACTCTCAACGCCAGAGAGTACAGCAGTATGCCCGTCTTCATACTCTATGACTATGCATTTGTTACACCCTTCAGGAGGCATCTGAGCTGTAGCTCCTTGAAGTAGTGAAGGCAACAACGACAATAAAGATGGGGCCAATAAAACAAATGATGAGAAGAGAGCAAGCATAGTAAGGAAGTTGATTTTTCTCCTTTTTGTCATTATTATTGAATTTGTTTTTACTGCCAGCAGTCCAATCTGAAAACCCTCACTAAATACATGCTTTATTCTAGAATTTAAGGGATTAGGCGCCATAATTAGATAAATATGTAAAATTGAGACCAATAAAGTAAAAAATTACATGTCGTGTCCAAAAAGAAACAAAAGGACTTCTAAAAATAGATACTTGCTCATAACAACAGTAGGCGAATAACTGACTAATTGCTTTAAAAAATAATGGTAGACAATGTATCTCCTTAGGACAATCTCCTCTGGGTCACCTATACTTTTAGGAGGCTAGACGAAGTGCCAGTGCCTAGTAAATACAACCTTGAGCATTTCAATTTCTGTAACCGACCTTTGAGTGTCTTCTATGCACATGGCTTTTTCCTTTTGTCTTTGCTTCAATCTCAAAAGCCGCATGAAATTACATTATTGGAGTAAAAAATATCTGGTTATTGCAATTTCAGTGCAAAGGCTGTTAATGATGCCTAAACTATTA
>JAICHI010000239.1 GCA_025922735.1 Nitrososphaeraceae archaeon
AACGTTAGCTTTAGCTTCTAGCCTTTAATCCTCACTATCTTGATTCTGTCAAGCACCTTCCAGTACTCTACATCCCTGCCCTGTACGTCGCCTTGGGCTATGCGGTCCTTTATCTCCTCCTCTACTGCAGTTGTTTCAAAGATTCATGACATATAGTATCTTATGACGTTCTGCGAGAACACATATGGGTTATATAACCCAAAAGACAAATCATCCCAAGTTTATAATAATTGAAAACTCCGATCTGCTCCTTTGATGCTAAGTCTGGCGTGCTTTGCAGAAAGTGCGAAGCGAAACTGAAGTCAGGAAGCATAACGCAAGATGACGTTGATGCCGCACAAAAGCTGATTGGTTTGGCGGATCGCAATCAGGATATCAACAAGTTTACATTTATTCGGGGTACAAAAGTGCATGGCGATCTTGTACTGGAGTTTCGCGGGCCTGATGTAAGCCTGCTGCGGAGTAACAAAGAACTTGCAAGCAAGATTGAAAAAGAAATGGGACAGAAGGTCTGGTTTGTTGAAACCGAGGTATCTGATAGGCGATTCATTGAAAGCCTATTTCACCCCGCTAAAGTGCTGTCAGTCAACTTCTTCTGGCTTCCGGAAGCCAACAAGCTTACTAAGGTCATTGTTGCCGATGACGCAAAAAATGTGCCAGTCAATATAGAGAAACTGGAAAAGATCGCAAAGGCTATCAGGAACATTGAGCTGTTAGTAGAGTTTAAGAGTAATCAAAAGAGGATCTAAGAAAAATGGTGCTGAACGACATCAAAAGGACTCATTATGCACGCCAAGTTGACAGCACTCTGATTGGGCAGCAGGTAAGGGTGGGAGGATGGATAGAGGATATCCGCGACATTGGTAAGCTTGCTTTCGTAACAATTAGGGATGCTACAGGTATATGTCAAGTCATCGTGACAGGTGGCAATCTCCAAACTGCCCTGCAGGCGCCTAGGCAGAGCGTAGTAACTGTTATTGGCACTGTACAAGAGAGCAAGGCAAGAGACTTTCCTGTTGAACTAAAGGCAAGCGAATTTGCTGTCGTTACAGAAGCCCTCCATCCTCTGCCAATAGACCCTACTGGTAGGGTCGAATCCGCCATAGACAAGCGGCTTGATGCACGTGCACTTGATCTGAGGAACCCACGGGTAGCAGCCATTTTCCGGCTCCGCTCAGCAGGTCTTAAGATCATCAGAGACGCACTTTCCTCGCAAGGCTTTATTGAGGTGAATACTCCTAAAATAATCGGCAGTGCAAGTGAGGGAGGAGCAAACCTCTTTGGATTTGAATACTTTGGTAAGAGAAAGGCATACCTTGCACAAAGCCCGCAATTGTACAAGGAGCAGTTGATGGTTGGCCTTGACAAGGTCTTTGAGATTGGACCGTACTTCCGTGCGGAAAACTCGCATACCGTCAGGCACCTATCGGAATTTACAAGCGTAGACATTGAAGCCGCATTCCTTGACTACGAAGAAATTATGGATATTCTCGAAAAGGTAGTAAGAAAAATCGTTATCGAATTTCATGAAAAGTTCAAGCCTGACCTCCAGGCAGCTGGCGCTAAGGAAATCTCGGTTACAAAGATAGACAGACTGACCTATGAGCAATGCCTAGAGGAACTTGCTAAAGAGGGCGAAAAGCTGGAGTTTGGCGACGATCTGTCAGATTCAGCTCTTAGAAGACTTGGGAGCCTGCATCCCGGATTTTACTTCGTCATGGACTGGCCGCTCAAGCTTAAGCCCTTTTATATACACGGAAAAGAGGAAGATCTTAGACTCTCAAAGTCATTTGACCTTCAGTACAATTACTTGGAGCTTGCATCAGGGGGACGACGATTGCACGATCCTGTAAAATTGCGGAGCAGGCTTGCAGAGCAGGGTCTAAACCCTGCTACGTTTCAAGACCACCTCAAGGCTTTCGACTGGGGCATGCCTCCACACTCTGGATGGGGACTCGGCTATGATCGCCTGCTGATGGTCCTTACCGGAGAACAGAACGTACGGGAGGTTGTTCTGTACCCAAGAGACACCGATAGGCTTACCCCTTAGGACTGACAATGGCTATAGCAATCTCCTCTACGATGTCGTCTTCATCATACACGAAAGCCTTCAGCTGGCTTTCGGTGGTTGAATAAATAAGCCATATGACAGGGTTTATCTCCATAAATTTTATGTCAGTACTGGACGGGGACGGCTTTGCGGGATGTGAATGGAAAATTGCAATCACCTGCATCCCTTCGCTCTCAGCAAGGTTGTACGCATTTAGGAGTTCGGTAGGCTCGATGCTAAATGTGACAGGCGACTCATCGATATTTCGCATGGGCAAAATCTTGACTACCTTGCCATTATCACCCAGAAGGAAGGCACAAGACTCATTAGGAAGCGCCTCTTTAGCGATTGTTGCGAGCTGTCTAATCTGTGCTGCAGTAAGATAGATAGTTTTCATTCAATTTGAAGTGACCTTGCCGGTCATGAATGGATGAATTGTGCAATAATAGGGATACTCGCCGGCTTTATTAAAAACAAATGGAAAACTGTCTCCAGGGTTTATTATTCCTGAATCAAAGCTTCCATCAGGTGTAGGCCTATTGTTTTCCACGATCCCCGATGTGACTGTATAAGCGCCAACCATGTTCCTTTATTACCATCCCCCTACTTTAATAATAATCGCTGTTAGATTTGCAGACTATTAAAATTATAGGACAGGAACAAAATAACAATAACAACCCTGTATCCTA
>JAICHI010000240.1 GCA_025922735.1 Nitrososphaeraceae archaeon
GCATTACATTGGATCCTTGAAGTGGCTGCTACAGCTGACGTATATGTCATGCGTAGACTTTCGGATGACGTCTCTATCGCTTATGCGATGATGAGACCATACACAGCCATACCCAGGTAGAGGCAGTTACTATAGACGAAGAGAAGAGCAACCTTTGAGTTTTGATGTAAAGACAATAATAACAATTGCCTTCTTTTTTATCTTTTCAAGACTCGAGCATAGTGACAAGCAAAAATATCTGAGATGCCCTTGGAATATCATATCATGGCGCAAGTATCCATAGGTTGTTCTGGCTGGAATTATGGCGATCCGGTTGAAAAAGGAGGCTGGGTAGGCTCTTTCTATCCTGATGCTCAGACTAAGCGTCTGCGTTACTATTCTGAATTTTTCACTTCAGCTGAGTTGGATGCTACATTTTATCAGAAGTTCTACTCAAAGATGACTAGTGGCACATTCTATGGCATGGTAAAAGCTACACCTCCCGGATTTCAGTTCACTGTCAAGGCACCTGAGACTGTGACCCATACTAAGCTCATGGATGTCAAAAAAGGTGCACTGGATGCATTCCAAGAGTTCCTTGAAAAGATCTCTCCTCTAAAGAATGCAAACAAACTTGGCGCGATACTGCTGCAACTACCACCGAGTTTCTCGGTTAACGAGTTCAAGCAAGTCGAAGGATTCCTCGATAAAATGCCATCAGGCTACGATTATGCACTGGAGTTCCGCCATGCGTCATGGCAGACTGAGGGACCCTGGGAAATGCTAAGACACTATAATGTTGCAGCTGTAATGACAGATTCGCCAGATCCAAAGCTGAGATATCTATCAGACGTCACATTGACTGCAGACCATTCGTTTATCAGATTTCATGGGAGGAACAAGGGTTATTGGTATAACTATCTTTATACAGAAGAAGAACTGAAGCCTTGGACTGAAAAGGTCAACAAAATAACAAAAGACCCTGAAGTAAAGAGATTGCGAATTTACTTCAACAACCATTATGGCGGCAAGGCTGTTGTCAATGCCATACAGTTCAAAGAGATGGTTGAAGGAAAGGAATCCTCAAAAAGGGAAAGGGATGCAAAGCAGAAAATATTGGACGCTCTAGCCACAGCAACTGCTCAAAAGAAACTCCCTGAGTAAGTGCGCATGCATCTAACATGAAACCTGTCATATGTATTTATATATATTTTTTCCACCATGGCTACGATTTCCTTCTTTGGAACCTATTATAACTCCTATAGTTGTATTGTTGTTATTGCGACCTCTGTTCATCATCAATTTTTGACCATAGCTGTACAAAGTTAGAAGGCAGATTAGCTCTCATCCATGCAACCATTTTCTCTTCCTCCTGTAGATTTTGCCTCAGTGGCATTATTGCTTCACCAATGTTTATCTTCGTTGCCAGCTGGATGGCCATATTGTAGCCTATGACCTCTGCATGTTCTATCAGCGCATCTGACTCCATAGTCCTTAGCTCTTGCTCTTCAGGTGTAGTGGCTGAAGCCTTGAAAGCATCTGCCAGTACTTTAGGTAGGGAATAGCCGAACAAATCTGAACGCTCGTTTGTAGGCTCACCGCCAAGCCTGTTAATCAGTGTAATCAGCCGGCTTTTTTGCTCCCTTGTTTCTTCTAAATGCTGGACAAGCTGTTCCCTGACCTCTGCCAACGGGGACTGTTGGATCCTTGCATGAAGTCGCTCAATCGCAGCATTTTCTATTGAAAGCATGATATTGAGATACAGGACAAACTTCTTCTCTTTTCCAGTTTGATATGACAGTGATGATGACGACGACGATGATGAAGTAGATGACGACAAATCCTGATGTGTCTCTTCCTCCTTTACTTCCCTTATAATTCTGGTTCTTTCTTCGACCATCATCGGAGTCATTTTCGGTGTTATTTCTTCCTCTTCTACTCCTGATGATGATGCTGTAGTAGCTGTCGTTGTTATTGATTTGTTGTTGTTGTTGTCGTCAATCTGTTCTGTGTTCACACTATTTGTTATCCTCTTTGTATCTGGAAGAGTTTCTACATTTTTGGTTTCCCGGTTTGAAGCTTTAGTCATATCGCTCATAGCATTATATTTTGAAGAATCAAAAACTTCCTTTGCGTGGATGCGAGGAGCATCAGCCATTGCAGAGCTGTTGTCTTCTCCGCCGTCTTTGACTGCAGGGCCTTTCGCTGGCTCGCTACGAGCTCCTGTTCTTTTTTTGTCTTTCTTTGTCATTTTGTATACTTGTTGAAGTTATGATATATGATGTTTAAGAATTGCCGCATAATTTGTCATTAGAGAAATTCCATTTCTAATTGCAAGGTATGGGTTATATCAACAAACGCAATGCAATAATTCAAAGAGTCACTTATGAAGTCAATCTGTCAAAAAGCCGAATACGAGGGGATCTGTTCCTTGGTGTCCATACAGTTTTTGTGTAATCCGGTATTAAACTGGATCTTTTATAATTGAGCAAGATTCTGAAAGAATTCAGCACACTTTTTCTTATGGCTGAGCAAGCTTAGGGGCTGAGATTAGTTGCTGTAGTAGTAGTTGTTGTTGTTGACCACTTTCTCATCCATTGTAGCAAGTTTATTATCGACTCTACCAGTTCCTGACCTTTAGGCGTTAGCCGATATTAGACCCGAGGAGGAATTTCGTTATATGAACGCCTCCCTAGTACACCGCTTTTTTCAAGCTCGTGTAACCTGAAAGCAAGCGTCTTGCTGCTAAA
>JAICHI010000241.1 GCA_025922735.1 Nitrososphaeraceae archaeon
AAAACGACGACGCATTTTTCAATCTAAATAAAGGCGATAGATAGCTTGACAAGAGTTATCTTTCATTTTGTCCGAATGCTTTCAATGAGCTGCGGAACCTTGGCATCCTTTACCAGCGTACGATAATATGATATTAAACGCTGGGCGAGGTGTGGATCATCATGATGTGAAATTGCGAGTGTGAATTCTTCTGGATTAACATAGTCCGTAGTCTCATAGCACACTGCTGTACCATCAACTACCATGAAGCTCGCAGATAATTTTGCTTGCCTAAGCTCAAATCTCTGGGATTTGATTATCCTGTTCACCATTTCAAAGGTTTCCCTGTTTGGCGGAACTCTCAATATTGCATTAAGCCTATTTTCGACGCATATCGGGTCAGGTAAGCCGTCTAGCAGATGCATTGTAAGACCTTCATTAGCCACTTTATGGAACATCAGTTTCGAGAAATGAGGATCGTGATAGCGGGATGCCAGATACACTTCTTTCTCTGCACTTTCCAATAGTCTTGTTACTTCAAGAACTAGCTTGTTGTAATCCTTGATAACTGAAAATCCTGAAAGGTGTGTCCCATTTACAATAGTCTTCAACCCAGAGTTTTGTATTATTTCCTCAATCACATTTTCCTTTTGATGCAAAGGAAAATCTTGTCTAGACTTCAGGACATCGACTGCCTTAAGATTCCAATAGTTGGCTAGAATATCTTCAAGAGTCTTGATTTGCCCATTATAGATAAGCGAGCCGAAGGTTGTGGTTCTGTAATAGGAATCACGTTTCTCTATAAAGCCTAAGTCGCGCAAGCGTTTGAGCCGGGCATAGAATTGTTTCTTGCTAATATTGCCTTCATAATTCAGCGAGGAACCCTTGAAGCCAAAATATGCCATCTTTATGATGTTTAATGAGTGTCTATCCGATAGAGGAGCAAAAACCTGCTCTAGACTACAAGGGTGCTCGTGCATTCTCTTCGAGTAGGCATGCGAGGTATATAACTCTTGGCTAATTCCCAGAAATGGAAACCCGATATTTTTTTAGTTTAACATAAAACTATCGACTTTACCGGATATATTTATAAATGATGATATCCAAACAGCCCTAGAAGTCATTTTACTGGATATAGTCTCTATTTTGGGATAGGCTTAGCTCTAGGATGCACGAGGGCAGAGATAGTAGGCCGGAATTTGTCATTCACCTGTCATGATTCTAAATATTTCCCTAAAATGGAAACTCTACTTTAAAGAAACGCGGCGTACCCATACCGAGCAATGGCAACTATCTTAATAGGACATGAACGCCAAGACGTACAACAACGTAACGAGGCAAGAGCTCAAGCTTCTTTTTTCCGCTCCCAGCTAATACTCTTTAACTCTCGCAAGAAGCATGGATTACTTTATTCTGTTGCAACTGCAGCGGGCCTATTTTGCATCCTCCCTGGTATTCTAGGTGTAATGGGTTCAGAGGTAGAAATCCATCTACTACTCCAAAGTACTATTCCGCTGCCGTTCATCACGTTAATGATTACAGTTGGGATGTTTATTTTGAATGACCTTGTTGATGTGGACCTTGACAAAGCCAATTCTAAGAACAGGCCCATACCTTCTGGCTTGGTTTCTAAAAAACAGGCATGGAGTTTCATCATACTGACAAATGGAGCAGCTGTAGGAATGCTGACATTGATAGTTACACTCAACCTAGCTAACACAATTCTTGTAGTGCCGATGATACTCATTGGGATACTATACTCTGTGCCTAAAAAAATCGCTTTTATGAATAGATTCTTGCTCAAAAATGTCTCTATCTCATTATTTTATATGCTTTGTATAGTGCTTGGCATTAGTTCGAGCTATGGTATAGAGCTTGCAGTCAACAATCCAGTTGGACCAATTCACATAATGGCAATATCTGGCATCATGATATTTGTTGGCTCAATAGTGAACGATTTGGGTGATACTAAAGGAGACAGGGCAGCAGGCAGACGCACAATTCCAATTGTGTTGGGGGGCGAAAAAACCATCAAGATGTTGATTATCCTATTAGGCAGCATGCCAGTAATATCTTGGATGCTCTATGGGACATTTCTTGGGCATGATGATGCCATAAGCATAATGACTCCAATTGCAGTAACTATCGCAGCAACGCTTGCACTATTTAGAATGACAAGCATATGGAAAGTATTTGAAGATATGAAGTTAATGCGTGAGCAACACAAAAAATGGTTCCCCCTTTATATAGTACTGCAAGCAGGCATTGTAGTCGGATCCATCTTGTCTTTATGATTAGCTTGCATCTATGCAGCTGAAGTATGTAGGTATGTGGGTGGAATATCCGCCTTTTACAAAGCTTAGGAATATTCTCCTAAAAGGGCAACTATTTCTGAATATATACATTCAACAGGAAAAGAAGCTATATTAGGCAGTTTAATAAGTTTTATATTTGAGTGCGGAGTTTTGGTTAGATCTCAAGGATCAGTATCATCGGTTCTAAGAACCATTGCTGACGATAAGTCACTGGATTTGTTTGCAACTGTTGCATTAGAAACGATTGACAGTAAGAATCTCAAGAACAAGACAAAGCTTACCCGCAAGCAGTATTATTCTAGGCTTGCGAGGATGACAAGAGCTGGCCTTGTAAGGCGAAAGAATGGCAAGTATATTCTCACTACCTTTGGCAAAATTGTTTATGAATCTCAGCTTACAATAGA
>JAICHI010000242.1 GCA_025922735.1 Nitrososphaeraceae archaeon
GCTGCTGCAGATGAAGAAGAGGCTGCTGCAGATGAAGAAGAGGCTGCTGCAGATGAAGAAGAGGCTGCTGCAGATGAAGAAGAGGCTGCTGCAGATGGTGGTGCAGCCAACGGCAACGCTACAAATGGTGGTGCAGCCAACGGCAACGCTACAAATGGAGATGTTGACGGGGCCTAGACCAATACTAACTGATGAAGACAAATAGGAAAGTTGTATAAACCCTCCTTTTTCTTTCCTTTTTCTTTCCATTTTCTCTTTGCTTATGCATCTTCGGTCACTATTGACATTCCCTATGAAATAATAATGGTGACTGTACGGAATGCAAGAATAATTCATAAGCAACATGCAATTTCAGTAAGAGTTGACTTTCTTTAAATTCCTTACATAAGTGCTATGAGATAGGGCTTTTTTGGATTTTTATCTATGATTTTGATTTTCATTCTGTTCGACCCAACCAAAAAAGCCCGTAAGAGAATGAATACAGAAAAAATCTCCAAATGCCAGGAAAAAAGGTATATCTAACAAACCTGTCAGCTCTGGAGATATCTCTTAAGCAGACTTGTTGCTCTGTCTATTCCTAAGTCGAGCAAGTAATTACCTATCCTTGGCCCTCTATCGGTATTTAGAAACATTCTATACAATAAAGCAAAGAACTCTTTTGGCTCAATCCCGTTAGCCCGTGCAATAGAAAATACATTAGATTGAAGGTTCTTGGCATTATCGGGAGAGTCTGGCAAGCCTGCAAACGGTCTGATCGCTTCGACCAATTCCTGCACTGCTTTCCTATGCAAATCGGAAAGTCGTATTTCAAACTTTTCATCCTTTTCCATGTTGTCATCTCCCCAGTTGGATGCCAACCTGATCTTATGCATGACCCTTTCACTCTTGTTTTCCCTTATCATACCATATTTGAGGAGTCGGTTGAATACCTTTTCGTCGCGGTCGCCATCGTCAGAAGGAAATATTGACGCCTGCTGTGCCATAAAGCGATACGGGATATGCGGTTCGGGTTGCTTGGGTGGATTAAGCTTGTTGATGTATTCATAGATCCCCTTGATTTTGGTAAGCTTGGCCAGATTGTCCTCCCTTATTTTCCCAAAATAAACATCTTCATAATAATCGTATTCATCCATAAGAGCCGGCACGTCATCTAGCCCAATGTGGCGAGTGCCTGCAATACGCTTAAACAGCAATAGCAGTATCGATTCAGGCGTACCGTACCGCAGCCACATTTGAGGCGTCAGTACATTTCCTGAAGATTTGCTTATTTTTTTGCCTGCCTTGTCTAGGAACATCTCGTACTTCACATGAAGTGGATGAGGATAACCAATTATTTCATCAGCGACCCAATCGTTTACCCGGACAGAGTCCATGATATCCTTTCCGTATGCCTCAAAGCGTATGTCTAGAGCCTGCCACCTAGCTGCAAATTCAACTTTCCATGCAAGCTTGCCCTCTCCCCTTGTTATGTCAGCCTCGCCCTTGTTACCACAGCCCTTGACTTCCTCTTTTCCTATCCTGCCTCCTCGGCATATGTAAGCAACTCTTCTTTCATTTGGCAGGTACTCTTGCGCTACTGCAGTATAGAGCCTCCCGCAATTGCTACATACTGGAAAATAAGGTAACACTTCAGTATACTTGTCCTGACCTACAAGCTCGGCTATTTTTTGTCCAATCTTGCTTCTGTTCTTCAATATTGTATCAATTTGCCTAGCCAAAATTCCTTGCTTGTACGCTTCGCTACCACTTTGAAAGCGATACTTTATCCCCGCTTTGTCAAGACCGTCCAAGAGGAGACTGCTCATGTGCATGCCATAGGATGGGTGGCAGCCGCCAAATGGGTCAGGGATGTTTGAGACCGGCTTTGCAATGTGATCATGCAGCCAGTACGGCAAACCTTGGGGTATCTTACGAAGACCATCCATGTCGTCTGAATAAGCAACCAATTCAGACTTGAAGCCAAAATTCTGAAGGGCTAGAGCAATGCCATATGCTCTCACTGCGTCGGCCATGCTCCCTATATGAGGAATGCCTGACGCGCCAAGGCCGCTCTCAACCCTTATCAGACTCAAGTTGCGGCCAAGCTTTTTTTCCCTTTTGATTAATGTGTCTGCAACTTTATCTATCCAGGTTCCCTTACCGATCATTATCTGCTCTTCCACTCTTATTACAACACCTTTGAAACATACGGACCGTCCTGTTTGTAGCCAAGCTTTTTGTAATATTGCCTTGTGCCCACGGCGCTAATGACTGCTATCTTGTCAACTCCTAATTCATCTTTTGAGATGCGCTCAGCCTCTTTGAGCAGTTTCATGCCAAGTCCCCTATGCTGGTAGCTGTCTCCTCTGTCACTTCTGCCAATGCTGATGGCCTGCCCGTAGATATGAAGTTCACGTACCACCGCAGTGCCATCAAGCTCAGCCCTATGCGATCTTGCCACCTTTCTCAGCCTCAAGAATCCAAGTATTGTATCCCCAGCTTTACTTTCATACGAAAGGAATATCTCGCAGCCTCCAGAAGCAGAGTAATCTGTTCTTTTTAATATTATTCCATCTTCTGAAGGGTACCTTCTCTGCAGGCCGGTTTCCCTGCATCGAATGCATTTGCACCTATACCCCTGTTGACTCAACTTTTTCAAAACTATCTGCCTGAAGTTGCCGCTCTTGGGGCCAGCGA
>JAICHI010000243.1 GCA_025922735.1 Nitrososphaeraceae archaeon
CTTCACTACACTCCAGCCTGTAATTGATTCTGCCAAGCTTGTTGCTTCCTGTAATGTAAAGCTGTCCGGATATGTCACAAGAACTACTTCAATAGGCCTCAAAGGAATTCAATTTCCAGTTTGCAAGTTTCCAAGACTAAGGGAAGAATGTTATCGTTAAACTGAAAGCTGCAATTGATGAAAACAAATGCAAAGATCATACGCTTACATTGTGTGAAGGGAGTATTAAACACTTAATGACAGCTATGGCCCGTTGGTGGTGTGTAGACTGCAGCTATGGGCAGGAAATTTGTACAATAAAATAGGTTATTATTGAAATTTATGTTACTAATGTGATTAGAAGATACAGAAATAATATCATCGAACATTCTCACCACCATATTATTTGTCTCTTGTCGGAAACTGAAAATACTACTGTCAGATTATATAGAAGGTTGCCATATAATAGAATAGAAGGTTTTTTTGATTGGTACAAAATAGTTTTCCATTGAGAGAATGGCATGTTGAACACATGGAAAAGACGGTTGTAAAGTACGTCAAGGGTCTGTCAGAAAATGCATCAGGATGGGAGAAGAGAAATCACAAAAAATATGGCAGTCTTGCAGTTATCTGCAGACAAATTGAATATGACATTAAACATGGGGTCAGCACTGAGCAAGTTATCTCTATGTTTTCTAAAGTCCGTAATGATTCGTCTTTCTCTAATTTAAGAAAAGGCAACGGTTCGATGCAAAGGTTAGACGAAGTCGAGAATCGATTTACCAAACCCAAGATTGTCAACTGGTATTGGTAATAGTCTGCGAAGCCCATCAATTCTATCCACTGTGTTTTTACTTTTTTTATTTGTTTTTTGAGATTTGAGATTAACAAGTTCTTAATTATCCGACATCAAAGGGACTAGAATCAACTGATCTAGCTAGGTGTCATATTATTGACATGTGATGAGACAGAATAGTAGTACATTGAACACATTGCTCCTTGTTTGTTCTGGTAGACACTGACAGAGTGATATAGAAGGAAGATCGAGATACTGCCATGCACTTGTCATACATTATCTTGCGATCAAGTATTATTGCTCTGGGAAGGCAGCTCCGTCTACTCTTCAAGGCATGGCCGGCAAAAAAAACAGAGAGATATATCTAATAGATGATGTCTTTTCTCCTGTAATTCATGTTTGAGTTAGTCCTTTGCGTTGGAAATGACCTCGTAGAAGAACATAAATCAACTATTCGAAAAGCCATACTTATCAGATAAGTAAATTTTTAGAGAATAATTAACGAATAAACTTATATCTACTGAGAGATGTCTCTTGCTCTGGACATTATGAGAATCTCTTCCCGATTATTGGTTTCTACGTCGATGGCAATAATGCTGACGGCAGCAGCAATCACCGTTATTCCTTTTACCACCAATTTAACAACGATAGCTAATGCACAAGAGCAACAACAGCCCACCAGCCAACCAGCAGCCATTGACAATGCAACAATAGCTCAAAGCGCAAAGGACAGCTTCCGAGTACAGGTCCCACAGGGCTGGATAATTCATGATGTAAACAATACAGGCTTTACTTTGATATCTGAGGTGATGCAAGGCTATGGAATATTAGCTCAACTCTGCCCAGAGGAACAGCAACAGCAGCAACAATTACCTTCTCCCAATGTTGTCGATCCCAACGGAATAACCTGTCAGGAAGCCGGAGAAGAGATCATACACATTATTCGATATCCTAACTTAGGCGCTATTCTCGAATTTACTCTTGATGATATTGTTAACGACTTCGATGATACCGCCGACACTATTCTATCATATCAGATGCAAAAGCTTCGAGAGGTTGGCTATAGTGATATTCGGATTGTAAATAATACCGACACTGAAATCCCTGTTGATCTTAATCCATCAGGTACGAACAACAACGACGACGACGATAATGAACTACCAGCAGCATCAGTACTAGCTAAGCTTGTGGAAATCACATATAGGACTGCTTCTGCTCCAAATGAAACAAAAACAGGATATTATCTGTTAACTGCTACAAACGCAACCCCTCAGGACTTGGGAACAATATCAGGATATAGCATCTTTTATGAAGGTGCTTCTAGTGCAGCAACAACACCACCAGCACCAGTCAATCAGGTATTTAGTTCATTTGAGTTAATAGCATCACCTGAAATAGCGGAAGCCATACTGGCGGCAATAGCAGCACAAGAGGAACTAGTAGAGCAGTCAGAATCAGTAGAACAAACAGAACAAACGACACAAACAGAAGTAGTAGGGGAACCTATAACCCCTTTAACAGGTGAGTTGATTTCAAATGACACAGAAGGTGTAGCACCGGCCACTTTTGAGTTTGAAGCGGATATGACAGGCGGCTTGGAACCCTATACCATCAACTGGGACTTTGGTGACGGAAACGAAGAAAGCGATGAGGAAAGCGTTGTGCACACATTTGACGAAGCGGGTACGTATGTCGTCACTGCGACTGTAATAGACAGCGCGGGTCAAACTGCAGATGGTAGTATAGAAATCTCTGTCGAAGATCCTGAACCAGATCCTGAACCAGATCCTGAACCAGATCCTGAACCAGATCCTGAACCAGATCCTGAACCAGATCCTGAACCAGATCCTGAACCAGATCCTGAACCAGATCCTGAACCAGATCCTGA
>JAICHI010000244.1 GCA_025922735.1 Nitrososphaeraceae archaeon
AAGATAAACTTGGAAGCTACATAAGGAGACGGATTGATTATTCTTCAAAAAACATCAGTGCTAAGGCAATAGATGGTTTCCCAATATCCTGATGTCGAGAAGAAACTTCATGATGAAATAGATTCCGTTCTTGGAGCGAACGACGATACGAACGGTCATGATGATAGTAAAAAAATCCCAACCGTGGATGATATTCCAAAATTACAATATACTGAAAAGGTGCTTAGAGAATCAATGAGGCTTTATCCACCGGTATGGACAATGGGTCGTTATGTTGAAAATGATTATTATGTAGGAGAATATACCATACCTGCTGGCTCCTCTATCCTTATGAGTCAATATGTTATGCATCATGACCCACGATATTATGAGGAACCAGAACACTTCAATCCTGACAGGTGGACAACAAAATTCAAGACTGATTTACCTAGGTTCAGTTACTTTCCATTTGGAGGAGGGATAAGAGGTTGTGTTGGAGAACCCTTCGCATGGATGGAAGGGATACTTATCATTGCCACTATTGCACAAAAATGGACAATGCATCTGGTCCCAGGTCAACGCATCAAACTAGATCCTGCAATTACATTGCGGCCCAAATATGGTATGAAAATGAAACTGATCCGAAGGAAAAGTTAAGATACTCCGAATAAAACAACGACAATTCCATTTGTCACATTCAATATAATAGGATAGATAGACGAGATGTTGTAGAGTTATATCATCATCCTTTTTCCTCATCACCGATTAGTATAGAGTTGTTGTTATTTTTTTTAATACAACTATTCCACCTATATTGTAGAGGGTGGGGTTGTTGTTGTTGCCTTGGTTAAACCCACGCAGGATAATAGTAATGTGCTTACTGTTTACAGATTGGCGAGTGATAACTAGCGTTCTTTCTCTATCCAGAGAGATTCTGAGCCAAGTGACAAGTAATGTTGGTCTCTACTATGTATGCTATCAACTTGCAAAGCGTGGCTGGAATGTAATGCCAACATCAAGAAATGCAAGAGGTGTCGATATAATAATTTACAACTATGATGCAAGAGGCACACCATACAGTCAAGGCGCTGACCAGTTCGCAACAAATTTGGCTCTCTGATATCATGCGAAATCTGATTAAATTAACACACATACAAGCATACTTCTATCCTTGTTCTCCTTAACTGTTGTTGATCTTTATCAGTCTTTGACCAGTTCCTTGAAGATTAGGCAGATAGAGATCCAACTGTTACCCCCGAGCTGCAATAAATGACCCAGAGAATGGAAAGATTGATCCTTTTTGTTACAACACCTATTGATCAATTGTATTATCGACCAATTGACGATCTAAGATAATCATACATAATATAGTCTAGAATTTAACATGAGGATTTAGCAAAAATTCTGAAAATGCTCTGGTCAGATCTTGTCCATTACTAAGTTCAACAAAAATAAGTTTGAAAGAGCTAAAAAACAATTGGAAACATGCCTAAAGATTGATAGGAACTTCACTCAGGCTAGGGACGCTCTTAGCAGACTGCAGAGTTCGGGACAGTCAAATTGACATGATTGGTGGTTTAGGGATGCCGACAACGCATCGTGCAAGAATCAAATAATATCAATATCAGTTCGCTCATCAATATCAGCTTCGCTAAGGTTCTTTCCCTTAATTCTAGATTTCATGAGAGCGGATCTAGACACCTTTGTGTTAGAAAGGTTTGCCCCCGAGAGATTAGCATTATCAAGCTTTACGCTAGAAAGATCTGCTCCAGATAGATCTGCTCCTTTTAAGTTGGCATTTTCAAGATTAGCCCTTTTGAGATTAGCGCTGTGTAAGTTTGCATTTGATAGATTAGCTTTAGACAGGTTTGCGTCCTCCAATTTAGCTTCCATGAGTTTTCCATGTGAAAGATTAATCATTGTAAGATCTGCTCCTCGTAAGTCTGCGCCAGATAGATTTGCTTTAGAAACTTCTGCAACATACAGGTTCGCTTGTGCCATCTTAGTCTTAGACATGTTAGCCCCTTTGAGATTACACCTTTGGAGATCTGCTTGTTCCAAGTTAGTTCCTTCTAGGTCAGCTCCCGAGAGATCCCTTCCATACAGGTAGCCTCCTCTAAAGTCTCTATCACGCAGATTTGCACGCCTAAGGGAACGATCCTGCTTAAGATATGTAGCTTCTAGATATTCTAGATCTGCTCCTTTTGTCCCAGGTTGTCCTTGATATTGTGGCTGTCTGTATTGCTCTTCAAGTTGTGGTTCTGACGAAGGTGCGGAATGTTGTGGCTCTTTAGGGGGTAATCTAGAATCATCTTCTTTTTTCTTACCTAAATCTGGATTGTAGCCTGGTAGTGTTGGGTCATTGTAAGGATTTCTTGGATCAGCACTGGGAATGGTTCCACTATCGGATGATGGTGCAGGTTTTTCTATCTTCTGCTGGCTAGAACCTTGTGATGGTGCAGGTTTTTCTATCTTCTGCTGGCTAGTACCAACTTCTTTTTTATTATCTAAATCTGGATAGTAGTTTGGTAGTGTTGTGACATTGTAATGATTTCTTGGATCAGAACAGTAGGTAGTTCAAGTATCGGCGGCTGATGGTGCAGGCTTTTCTTTCTGCTGGCTAGTATCGGCTGATGGTGCAGGCTTTTCTTTCTGCTGGCTAGTATC
>JAICHI010000245.1 GCA_025922735.1 Nitrososphaeraceae archaeon
AGAGTTGGTCACTTCAACTATTTGATTTTTCCCGGATCTTGGCCGTCATCACAACTACTAACCGTCCTGCACCTTAGTGGTGAGCTTTTTGGATAGCTTGTATCCAAAGCCCATAGCAATAAAGAGGGTAATCAAGCCTGCAACCATGGTCACGATAAGGTTAGTCTTAATGACGTAATGCATCACAAGCGTCACCGCTATGGCAGGAATGGAAATGACAAGCGCCAAAACTGTGCTGGCGGCAAAAACACGAGTTGCAGTGATCTTGTTTGGCTTGTCGCTCATCATGATTTCAATGAGGATTCTAATTTATTAGCGTGATCCTGCCGCCAATAGAAATTTATTCCCAGCCAATCTGTTGCCTGTAGTATTTCACCAGCTTGGCATGCATCATCCTTTCGCCTGTCGCCTTGGCCTTTTCCATCTTCTTCATGTGAGAGCGAAGCTGGCTGAGGTCGCACATACACACACCTGCAATTGGCTTGTACTTTGTTCTCGATATCTCGTGCTTTTTGTGATCAGCGTAGAATATCGGTAGCTTGGTCAGGCCAACTGTAGCCAATATACCTCCAACCATCCAGTATATGATACCGGTTGAGACCATTGAGGCAAACGGATTGACTACTGCTACAAACTGCAAATATGCCAGAGGAAGGAATATTGAGAGCACAATTCCAACCGGCGTGGAAAACATCGAGAAGGCAGAGAACCTATCGTAAGGCTCTACTTCGCGCTCGAATTGGTTAAGCAATTTTTCCAACTTGTCATCCAGTTTGGTCTCTTCTCGAAGAGATGAGAGTTCCATTTGTTATTATTACATTGTCTGACTGGTAATTATTAAGTTTAACTGAACTTTCTTATTTTTTGATAATTCTGCAAGATTCTTATTCAGATTTAACTTTTTTATACATTTAGAAGGAGTAACTTGGTATAATTAACGACTCTGATTGTTTTAATTTGGCATAAACGTTGAAAAATTTAGCTGAAGCGTCCAAAGGACCTAAAAATTCATTTTAGGACCTCAATATGACATAATATTGTACATTTATGTTAATACAGCTTTTGACATCTTATTGTGTCAATATTAATATTTCAATCTTTCTCAATAAAAGTTGAGAAAATGACATCACAACAATCCAAATTGATCTTTTCAAACCGGCGACTTGAAAACGTCTCTCCTGACGCGCTTATCAAGTCATTCTGGGTCAGTTCAGCGCTTGCACTGATAATGACGCTTCCTCCGCTTGGGATATTCCTAGCGTTCCATTATAACGACGGCAACATTCTTGCTGGTGCCGTTATAGGATTTGGCTTACACTTTGTCCTTCTTGCACTGTCTGAAAGGATATCAAATGCATTATCACGCCTGTTTGACGACTAACCTTTTCTCACCCTCATAGGCTTTTTATAGAGTATTGGACGAACAAAGGCATGCATTATGAGTAGCAAAGTTAGCATGCCAAGCAAGATTTTCGGCACTGTCCTCTCACATGGTCTGAGGGGCAGGATGTTAACAAAAGGTGAGCTCCAGACGCTTGCAGAATCCCGCGACATTGAAGAGCTTGTCACTAGGACGAAAAATACCGTCTATCTTGATGCGCTTGCCAAGCTCACGAAGCCCTACACTGCGGAGAAGGTGGAAGGGGCCCTGCGTGAATATCTGGTCAACATGCACGCCAAGATGGTCACTATCGCAGGCGGCTCTACGATTTTGGACGCTTATTTTGTCAAGTATATTACCAGGAATCTAAAGCTCGTGCTAAAGGGCAAGGCATTGGGCAAGACTTACGAAGAGCTTCTCCCCAAGATTAACTTGAGGGCTGAGGAACTAGTGGGCAGGCGTGATCTCGTGATAAAGGCGCTTGTGGCCAAGGATCTTGATGAAGCAGTAGCCTCGCTTGCAGGGAGTGAATTTGGTGAAGATGTAGCCAAGGCAGTGACAGCCTACAAGGAAAAGAGGGATGTCAGACTTTTTGACACTTATCTTGATCACGCATTCTACCACGCCATTGATAGAGCACTGGTAACCGACGCGCAGTCGCAAGACGTAAAAAAACTGGTCTCAACTGACATTGACTCATACAATGTCTTGGCCGTCCTCCGGGGCAAGTTCTGGGGATTGAGCCAGCAAGACATCACCGACCTGATAGTAACTACCACGCCAAAGGTTACGCGGGAAAGCATTCAGAAAATGATTAACACAGAAAAACTGTCGGAGGCTATCGGAGAGCTCAACAATACAGTTTACCGCGATATTGTTCCGCAAAATGCATCAAACGACATTGACGCAATAATGCAGCTTGAAGCGGGCTTTGAGTCAGTGGCCCATAAGCGTGTCGTCAGCTCCTTTCGTGCAGTGTTCACAGTAGCGATAATGCTCTCCGCCCTCAAGTTGATGATGATTGAAGTAAAGAACCTGGCGGCAATAGCAGCAGGCGTGGAACAAAACGTTCCTGCAGAAACAATAATGTCGCGGCTGGTAAGGCTAGAATAAAAAACCCAGCGTGTCGTCTATATCTTGTCAAAAATTAGAAGTTATGCACTATTTCTTGGCCTGAACCGGCATCTCCTTGGCCTGAACCTGCATCTCCTTGGCCTGAACCGGCACCTCGCTGTCTTTCCAGACAAAGTTA
>JAICHI010000246.1 GCA_025922735.1 Nitrososphaeraceae archaeon
ACTTCTGCCCCTCAAAAAATTCTTTTATAATTCTTTTCCACTCGCTGTCGTCGGGCTTTCTAAAGCTGTATATTGTAGGGGGAACTCGATGAGGGAAAAATGGCCTTTGGAGTCCGTAATCTCTGCTTCTTGGCCGGACGAAATCGTTGTAGCTCCCTCTAGTAGTTCCACCACTTGGGTTTAGCGCAATTTCCTCTCTAGAAAAGATGTTCAGAGATAAGTCTTTTATCAAGTCAGCGAACCTATTTGTACTGGCCGTAGTCGGGGGATTGACAGCCCTGTCTCGCTGAGGCGTCTCAGGTGGCAGGCTGTCCCGAGGAGGTGGGGCGCAAAATATCTCAGGTGATGAGGGGCCGAAGCTGCCCGCAATCTGCTGTAAAGCGAAAGAAGCGAGCCATTTCAAGTCCTCAAAATTGACACCGAAGCGATAGCTTGCAGTCAATTCATCCTCTCGTACAAGCGCAAGATATTCCAAAGTGAGCATAAATTCAGCAAATGCCATGTGCCTTACAAGATATCTAGTCAGTCCCATCTCAGAGGCAAGCTGGCTATATATATCAAAGAATTCTCTTGAGGTAAATGAAAATGGCGACAGATTTGTAGCTTCACTGGACTGTTCAGCAGGCATGTTTTTGCTAGTACCTGTCAAGGAGGCTCGTGCTAAGTAAAATAGCACTATGAATGCAAATTGCACACCAAGTGTGGACCTCTCAATAAATGACTGTAGCGTATCTTTATGGTTAGCAATAGTGATTATATTATTAGCATCTTTATCGGCCTCGTCCTGACTAGTAGAAATATCTGGTTGTAAAGGATCAGCTCTTTCCTGTCCGAGATTGCTTGGGCTGCTCGTATCATATTTTTCTCCTTTGGACAAGTCAAGGAAGAATTGTGCTTTTTAATATAATAATGATCTCATTACGGGCGATGGACCCATTGCAAGGTCGGCCATAGGTAACGGTAAATTATCGCAGTTAGCTTTAACCATTAATCTGTGTCAACCCGTACAACTAGGAGATAACAAACCAATAACCATGACACCATTAAAGGTCCTTTAGCGACATGCTGATAAGTGAGGTGAATATGGCTGACAGTCACTTGTTCGACAAGATAATTACATGGCCACAAAGCTCTGGGCTCATTGTTGTCAAACGAACTCTTTATTACAAACGCAAATTCCAGGTTAACCATCACCATTGCTCAATTGCTCCAAAGCAACACACCTTTTTGAAGACTTTGCTGGCGCCAACTCAAGGAGATATTAGCCAACCTTAGCGACTTCTATTTTTAGATTGCAGACTTTTAGTCATGAACAATACTAGAGAGATCCGCTGCTGTTAATCATCAGTACGGTTGCAGATCTCCTTGTCTTGACATCTGCCCACTCTCATGTAAATCGGCCAAACCACCCCTCTTTTGTGCCAAGTGTTTTTGTCGTCCCAAGCAGCGGCAAGATCATCATAGACTTGTTTAACAGGATCAGAATTATTCTTCTGAATAAATTTTTGAACACTTGACCAGGTATACAGATAGCCAATCAGTTCTGGCAGACTCCAATCCAGATCTATCTGAAAAACTGGCGTGTCTATCTCTTGAAAGGGAAATGGTATACCTCGGTATTTATTTTCAACGATTTTTCTTTCTTTTGGCCAGTAGGACCCTAGAATATCTTCGTATAATAAACGCATTATCTTGTCAATTTCTGTCGAGACTGAATGAAGGCCATAAGCCCATGCTGCCATAACACCGCCATCACAGTCGTTATCATCCTTCCTGAGCACCCTTTTTGCCTCTTTGTAGAAAGAGTCTAAATCAAACCAATGTAGTGCCTGAGCAACAGTGATTAGATCAACGCTACTATCGGTAAGATTGGTCCTTTCAGCAGGAAATACTTCGTACCGAATGTTGTTTCTTGGCTGAGCATTTTCAATTTGCTTTTTACTTGCATCGCTGGCTATTACCTGCTCAAAGTATTCAGAAAGGAATGCCGCCGCCTGGCCATTGCCAGTTGCACAATCCCAAGCCCGATTTCTATGGTGTACCAATCCCACCACAAAATCAAATAGTGACCTAGGATAATTAGGTCTTGAACTGGCATACTCCTTAGAAGAGCTGGAAAAAAGGTCTTTGAATGTTGTGGGCTTCAAAATGGTATAATTATTTGGTACAAAGAACTATAATTAATTACCCCTCATAATAAGAACTGAACTACTCACAGAAAATCCAGAACTGGATCCCTTATAGATTATTTCAGCCGAAAAATATACAACATAACAAACTAGTGAGTGAGCAATTTAGTGTAGGGATGAAAAAAGTCAAACTTTAATTTCATGTTAATTGGATATGGTGCAATATGAATAGTCCCCCAGCATCATCCTCATGCCCCAACATTTTCCCTGCGTATTCTATTGTTCCAATATTGCAGTCATATACTGCGATCATGTTGCATTTTTGAGTAAAAAACTGAATCGTTGCAGTACGACCAAAAATGATAGCTCTTTTGCAATAAAGTAAGAGAGGCAAAATATGCACAATATTAAAAGTATGGTCTCCAATGATAATATGAACTACATCATATGACTGAAGAGGAGGTACATGGTAACCA
>JAICHI010000247.1 GCA_025922735.1 Nitrososphaeraceae archaeon
AGCGCAGCGTTGAGCATTATCAAGCCGATAGCAATTTGTGCTCTGCTCAAGTTTAAGGAGGTCCGGACAATCTACAGTATTGAATTTAACTTGACTCAGCCAAGATTATCGGTGAGGGCATAGTTAATTGGTGTAAAGACAGTCAATATTTCAATTCTAATATACTAACCGATTAAATTTGGCACATAACTCGAAATATACCGAGATATTATAAAGCCGCTATATGTCAATAGAGGCAGATAACCACATTGGCAGTGCTAGTAGTTGACAACCTATCTCCATTTACAGCGGATATACTGACTTGTCTTGGTCAATTAGATAATCCACATCTTCACAAGAGATTCTCTGAAGTTTCTAATGAGGAGCTTGCCCAATGCAATAGGGTGATACTGTCAGGGAGGCGCAAACACAGCAAGGAAATCAACGCGGTAAATTCTAGAATCATAAGATACTGCCACTATCACAAAAAGCCACTCCTCGGTATCTGTTACGGAGCGGAAATAATTGCTCTTACGCTTGGAGGCTCAATCCGCAAAATGCCGGTCCATGTTCAGGGGACGACTGAAGTGTCAGTCTCAAGTGCAAATCCACTGACTGAAGGTAAAAAGTCTATCTTAGTATATGAGAGCCACAGATACTGCATTGCAAAGCTGCCCCCAAATTTTAGCTCGCTTGCAAGCTCTAAGTACTGCCAGCATGAGGTATTCTCCAATGACAGCAAGATATACGGTACACAGTTTCACCCGGAAAAGAGCGGAGGCGACGGCCTAGCTCTTCTGAAAAATTTTCTGACGACATAAGAAGAATTTTATTTGCTTGCGAGACAAAGAAAGTACAGGCTTGGAATCCCAACCAGAGCATTTCATCACATTGCCTCTTGTAAGCAAGAACGAAGACAATGCAGATCTACCACTTGTAATGAATGTTGTCATCAAATACTGGGGTGAAGATATCTCTCCGCCCATATCTGGTGCAGCGAGCGACAGAGGCGTCACAATGATTCATGGGATTGAGCTTGCAGAAGCACTCGGCTTTGAATCATACATTTACAAAAGCTCAATGAAGGATCTGAAAAAGCGAATCGATCAAGGCATACCACCTATAGTAGTAATGCCTGGCATACAGGCTACTGTGCAGCATGCAATGGTCGTATCAGGCTACGATAGCGAGGAGCGAAGGATCCTTACCTATGTCCCAGAACCCGATACAGTAGGTGCAATTCCAGAGTCAAAGTTTGAGCAGGATTGGGAGCAAGACGACATGACTGCTATAATCATGATTCCTTCAGACATGAAGGAGCTGCTAAAGAATGAGGAGCTTAAGTTTGCTAAATCTAACAGGATCTGCTTTGAGGCCGAAGAATTGAGACAACACGGAAAGATTAACGAAGCGACTGAACGGTTACAAAGAGCAGTAGAAATCGATCCAGAGAATTCGCAGGCATGGGTTCTTCTTGCAGGAGTTTACAATGAGACAAATTCCGACAAGGCTATCCGTTGCTACGAAAATGCGATCAAGCTCAATCCAAAGTCATATCTTGCCTATCGCGGTCTTGGCAACTATTATCTAAAGAAAAAGGATTATTCGCTTGCAGATGCATATTATGGTAAAGCAATAGACATCAATTCCTTCCGGTTTGCCCCCATATACAAGAACCGGGCTGTAGCAAGGATGCAAATTGGGAATAATCGAGGTGCTAAAGAGGACCTAATCAAATATCTTGAACAGATGCCGACCGCACAAGACAGAAAGAGCATTGAAGAAGCATTGGTTGAGCTTTGATCGTATGCCTTGTGTTTCAATTCTTTCTTTTGAATAGTCATACGCAGCAATGACCCGCTTGACTTTTAGGCTAAAGTCATCAGTCTTATTATCATGAGTTGATTCACGCCCCTATTTGGTTCGCCCAAGCTTCAGCCATTGGCAAGCGTGTTAGGGCACCAAAAAAGCATTAGCAGCTCCCTCTCCTCTGGGTGATGCCTTCGATTTATACTAGAGCTCGATAAAAAAGAGGATGTCACATACAAAATCATCCCTCAACGATATTCTGGAAGGGGTCGGGGTGCAAAATGCCTTCAACGATCTTATGAGCTTATGGATATTACCCGAGATTGAAGAAAGAAGAAGGAATAGAAGAATAACCCCAAAATTTCATTTTTGATATAGCACAGCTAATACTTCAGTCAGATGAGAAAGGAGTAGTCAGGTCAAATTAAGAAGTAATAGCACTTTCAAAAGCAAAACGCAAAGCGGGCATAAAAAGGGCATACAATGAACTTGTTTATGAAGATGAGATTGAGGGAATACTGGATTTTCACTTAGAGATCACGATCATCCAAACGCGGGTCATGTCACATTCATGCAATTCAAAAATCAATGGATAATGCATATGGATTTCAGACTGAATAAGGAAAAGGCAAAAGAACGTAATGACAGTGCTCTGCGATTCTTTTAAGCAGCAAAATCATGTTTCGATAATAAGCTGGAAAGACCATTCATTGCACCCTCTCCTGTGCAGTGGAACTTCTCGCTACGAGTCAACTTTTGAGCATATCAGAAAGCAAGTACGTCAAGAAACAGTCTCATCCCAGAACCAACATGAAAT
>JAICHI010000248.1 GCA_025922735.1 Nitrososphaeraceae archaeon
AATACCTGACAATGTTAACTTTCCAAAGGGTCTGTCAATGAAAATGTTTTCAAGAGGCTCCACGCTTGCGATTGAATTGACAGGCAAAAAAATTCCAGCTGCAACAATATTGAGCACCCTTGACGAAATACTCGAGCACATATCGGTAGCAAAGAAAGTGATGGCCGGCTAATGTTAGATCCGAGAATTTTGAAAGAAAAGCCTGAGTTAGTTCGAGAAATGCTCAAGAAGCGCAACATGACGGATTTTCCTATAGACGAACTGATAATGCTACATCGGCTCCGAGGTGAGCTTATTACCAAGACTCAGATGCTTCGGCGGCAAAAGAACCTGCTCTCTGAAACCATTGCAAGCAAGAAAAAGTCCAAACAGGATGCCACTTTTGAACTTGGCGAGATGAAACAGGTGAGCGCACTACTTGACCAGACGGAATCTGAAGCAACTCAAATTGAAGTGAAGTTTAATCAGCTGATGATGACTTTGCCCAACTTGTTACACGAGACGGTACCCGTTGGCAAAGACGAAAAAGACAATGTGGTTGTTCGCCAAAATGGCGAGATCATCAGGCCAAGGTTTAATCCAAAGGATCACATTGACCTTGCGACTACACTTGGTCTTTTAGACCTGAATCGTGCTGCTAAAGTTTCAGGGGCGAGGTTCTACTTCCTCAAAAATGAGCTTGTAAAGATGAACCAGGCACTGATCAATTTTGCGCTTGATTTTTTATTAGAGCGTAATTACACCCTTATCCAGCCACCATACATGATTAGAAAAGAACCGATGGTCGGCTCTGTCATACTGAATGACTTTGAGGATGTCATTTACAAGATAGAAGATGAGGATCTTTACATGATAGGGACATCGGAGCATGCAATAGCAGGTATGCACATGGACGAGATCCTTGAAGGAATAAAGCTTCCCATTAGGTATGCTGGTTTTAGTTCATGCTTTCGTAAAGAGGCCGGTGCACATGGCAGGGATATGAAGGGCATCTTCCGTGTTCATCAGTTTGAAAAGGTGGAACAATTTATCTACTGCCGCCCAGAAGAGTCATGGAGAGAACATGAAAGGATGCTTGCTCTATCTGAGGAATTTTTCAAGCAGCTTGGCATTCCGTACCGCGTAATGCTTCTGTGCTCCGGCGACATGGGTAAGATATCAGCCAAGACATACGATATTGAGGCTTGGATGGCGGGACAAAATGCCTACCGAGAGATTGTTTCTTGCTCAAACTGCCTAGATTACCAGGCTCGAAGGCTTGGTATACGATTCCGTGACAAGACAAATGAAGAAACTCGTCTTGTGCACACACTCAACAGCACTCTAGTTGCAACAGAGCGCACGCTGGTCGCGATACTTGAAAACTTTCAGACAGAAAAGGGCAGCGTGGAAGTACCAAAGGTGCTCCAAAAATATATGGGTGGATTGAAGGAGATTGGAGCTCGCAATTGACGTATCGTATATATATTATATGTTTTAGTCAAAGAATGAGAAGGAGAATAATTTATGGCTAAAGGAGCGAGAAAGGGAGGCAGAGTTCGAGATAAATGGCGAGACAAGCAGTGGGTAATTGTCAATAAGCCCTCAGGGTTCGAGCCGCAGATGCCCATTAACTTTATCCCAGTTACAGACCCAACCCAAATAAAGGGACGTACAATTGAAAATACGTTGCACGATATGATGAAAGGCAACCCGGATCAAAGCATGGATCAGCACCAAATCAAAATCTTTATTCAGATAGACAAGATAACCGATGGTGCCGCCACCACTATCTTTAAAGGACATGAGTATGCCAAAGAGTTTCTCAGGAGCCTTATTCGGAGAGGTAGCTCGATGGTCACATTTATTCATGACTATACTACAGTAGATGGCCATACTTTCAGAGTTGCAATGATTACATTCACCCAGCGCAGGGTTAATTCATCGAAAAAGCATGAGATAAGACTGATAGCACAGAAGATACTGGCTGAAAGGATTCCGCAGATGACAATTGACCAGTTCATACAAGAAATTACATGGAGCAAGGGTGAAGATATTCCAAGGGAGACGAATAGTAAGCTTGGAGCCAACATACTTAACGAAATAAAAAAGATAACTGCAATCCGCCACGTCGGGATTAAGAAGACGAAGCTCATATCAACAGCAGAATCAAGAGCGGTTAGCGAAGCTAAAACAATCGAATCTGATGCACCGGCTCAGTAACACGGCATAGCTTTTTAGCCAGTTTTCTATACTGTCTTTCAAATGTCGGAGGAAGACAGCATAAAATTTTCTGCAGCTGAGATCAGCCTTGTGTTCCACGCCACAGAAGATGAAGGCAAGGTGCTCAAGGCGATAGAAGATATGCTCCTGGTGCCATCTAAACGCTTTTCAAGCTCACCTTCAGAGGGGCATTACAAGAACAAGATCCTATTGCATAAGGCAGTACTTTCGAGTCATGAGGCAGGCTCGCTAGCCACGCGGGTTATCTCCCTCTTGAACAGTGCCGACAGGGAACATCTGTCACGGTCAATCCATGAATATTCCGACGAAAAGGGCAACCTCTATATCCGCCTTGACAAGCAGAGAATGTGCCACGCCAGGGTTTCACT
>JAICHI010000249.1 GCA_025922735.1 Nitrososphaeraceae archaeon
ACAGGCAGTTATAGGACTTGGTAGAGGTGATTTCCAAACAGCTCTAGGTGATAACGTAGAAGTTACAACACAAATATTCAATGCAGGTCCATCTGCTATAGAGGCACTTTTTGCAAACCAAATTGATGTTGCATACATTGGACCTGGACCCGCCATAAATGGATATGTGAGATCTGGCGGAGAAGCTCTAAGAATAATCTCTGGAGCTGCTAGTGGCGGCGCAGTGTTTGTTGTAAGAAATGACTCAGGTATTAATTCTTCTCAAGACCTAGCCAATAAGAAATTTGCAACGCCTGAGCCTGGCAACACACAAGATATAGCACTCAGGAATTACCTGCTCGACAATGGCCTCAATACCATAGAGAAAGGTGGAAACGTGGAGGTATTAACCGCCAAAAATGCCGACATAGTGACTTTATTCTTGACAAAGCAAATTGACGGCGCATGGGTTCCAGAACCGTGGGGAGAAACACTAGTAAAAGAAGGAGGGGGCAAGATATTCGTAGATGAAAGAGACTTATGGCCGCCTGAAGGAAAATTTGTGACAGCGCACATAATTGCCAGGCCAGATTATTTGCAGAATAATCCAGATGTAATAAAGAAACTACTTGAGGCACACATTAATGTAACAAACTGGATAAATAGTGACAAAACTGCTGCAATAGAGGCATTTAATGTCGAGCTTCAAAAACTGACTCAAAAAACAATAGAAGAAGATGTGCTGAATGCATCGCTTTCAAGAATTGACTTTACGTATGATCCGATAAGGCTATCTTTATTCCAGGACGCAAGTGATGCATACAACCTAGGCTTCCTTCCTGAGAACCCTGATGTATCTGGAATTTATGATCTGACAATTCTCGACCAAGTGCTTCAAGAGAGAGGACTACCCTCTGTTTCAGGAGTTGACGCAGCAGGAAATAATGCCACTAATGCATTAGTCAGCAGTGACACAGGATAGGTGAGGAAGACTAGAAGACTTGGAAAAAACCGAGATGCAAATGAAAGGTAGGAGCTAATTTAATGCACTTCTCTCTTACCCTTTTTACTTTTATTATCCTTATTCTAGCTACTCTAATTTGACCCTACTGTGTTTCCCTTGATGGGCTTAAAGCAGAATATGCACATATGCCAAACTAAATAAGTGCATTAACAATTTCACTGCAATATGTATGACGAAAAGGATGCACGTCTCTTGTATATCCGAGCTATAAAGCAATACACGGCAACTTCAAGGGACATTTCCACACAAGAAAAAACTGATGCAGATAGAACTTTGGAAGTGTTAAATCAGGGCAAAAATCCTGATATGAACTCGGTTGCTATGTTGTGCAATGCATTGGGTTATTATCTTAAGAGTCTCAAATCAATTGAGCAATTCATGATTTCTGATCCATTGTTCCTTGGTTTTGATGGATCAAACCCTTTGTTAATAGCTTTGAATAAAGAGATCAGCTTCACATTAGAAGTAAAAGGTCATACTTGCCATGAGGATTTTCCGAAGCGTCGGTATTCTAGAATTGATTGGTAAGAAAGAATTTTTGGTTGTATCCTCCAGTCAAGTGATTTTCTTGATGACATCTTATCTAAATGTCAGTCTTCTGTAGGTAATGCAAAAATAATTCTAACCTTGATAAAAAGACATGTGGTTCTTTGCTTCCATATTTTGGTTTGGGGTTTATTGAGATGCTCGATTGAAAAGGGACAATTGAATCACTATAATGATAGTTTAGATAAAGTAGCGATATCTCCTCATGCTTGATTTCGCATATTTCTCCGAAGTAACGTATATGATAGCGAGCTCGGATTGAGATAAAAATGGCATTTTACTTAAAAGAATCGAACTGCTACATGTATTGTTGAGGGCTTCTGATAAGATTGCCATCTTGAGATGATTCCATTATGCCGATGGGAATGACGGTGACAACGATGATATCACTCAATTTTTTCTATGCTTACATCTTTGTGACTCTTCATTATTTATCCTTGATTGCTCCACTTCTTTACAATTTGAATAAGGTTTTTGACATTTAGTATCTATTATGTTCGATCCATATCTAGTAGGCCCTTCACAATTATTATCTCTGTGAAATAGCTAAGTTGCTCGTATGCTCTAGATGCCTTATCCAAGACTTTATTTCTATTTCTTATCCTGGTTACTGCAAGTGTATCTGAAGTAAATCTTGAGTAACCATCTTGACGCAACCGAATATGACTACATTCTATGCTCTTCATGTGACACACTGGACATTCAGTAATGGAATCCGATATGTCCAGATCTTCTGACTCGACTAGATATTGAGTGTTCCAATCGCAAGACTGACACACGACAAAGTAGCGATTAAAATTAATATCTCTAATACTCCTACGACTACTGTTATTTGCTTTCTCATGCGTAGCCTTGTTTCGGGTAACTTTTCTTACTCTTGCAAACGAGTCTGCATGTAGGTGCATCATATGAATGTATGATCTATGATGACATCAACATATAATCTAGTTCAAAGAAGCAATTCTTGTTATTTGTGTGCATCTTTCGCATAAAAAAAGTAGCGGATGCACGCACCTAGTTACGCTAGAAACCCAA
>JAICHI010000250.1 GCA_025922735.1 Nitrososphaeraceae archaeon
TGGTACAAAAGATGTTTGGAGTAATTAACCAAAAAGATTAACAGCCGCAATTGAAATAAAGGAAGTTTTACAGACAAGGCAGATAATATATTTCCACCGCGCGACTTATGACACTTAACCAATTGGCTTATCGTATTCCGACTATTTTGTTATGAATGAGTTGAGTAGATACAACAGCCATCAATTCTAATTTTTACACACGCCATCTAAAGACAGCAACAGCCCATTCTCTTCGAAATGTTATACACAACAGCCCAAACATCAGACACTTACTTATGTAAAGGCAAATTGTCATTGCTCAATAATCCCCTATGCGTCTCACTGTCAACGTATCAAGATATATCTGTCGACTTTGTCGTCGGTATGTCTAAGGAGGTCGTTTGCATCGAGAAGATCAACAAGCTATCAATAAACAATTGATCAAGGACCGATTATCAATGGAATCTTGCGTATTCCCTTGATTATCTTGTCGTGATCAGCATTCACTTCGGTTGTTAAATATAAAAGGTGATTATCTCCTAATGGCATCGTTATACGCTTTACCTTTTCATACTCAGCCAAAACATACTTTCCTCTACCAATCTTTGGTGCAAGTTCGCTCCTTGTCTTCCACCCCTTTACCGCCATTTCAAGCGATTTTCTGCTTTCTTCTGGCGTGAGTAAATTGACCGTACCTCGTCGATGATGAGACAACAAAATATTGCCGTCCATATCACATATACTAACGAGCCGAATCTGCGGATCGAGGTCCATCACGTCTCGGAAAATCCTATCGAAATTCAAGTATAGTATATGCTTCGTCGCTTTGTAATAACCTTTGTTCAGGCGATTGAAGCATTTTATCTACGATCACGAGTTATGAAGGTTCTGCCTGCTTTTACCCTTCGCTCAACCTCATAGAAACCGTAATCTGGATGAGGCAGGTGGCATTTATCTTCTCTGAAGAGAACAGCCTAGACTTTAAACAACTGTTCAGCATTCCTTGAGAATTGCGTTGTATAGTTATACTGGCGGGAATCATCACTCTTACCTGTCTTCAACTAGCAGGAGCGATTGAGTCATTTCTAGGGGGACTAAAATACTTGAAGAGCTTGAGGAAAATAGTGGTTACCATAATCCTTTTAGTGATACAATCCAACTTATTGCAGGATTCTTTCAAAAATGTCTTATCAAAGCAGATGGGTTCCACAGTGACTAGGAGGCTTCAATAGATTGGTCCTTTCATTTACTATTCTTGCATTCGTAGAAGAACAAGAAAGAACATCAAAGCCAGTATTCCGTTCAGTACTTGTTAAATGGCATCTGGTATATGCTGCAGCCATAGTGACGCCTATATCGTGCCAACACTTTCAAAGAAAGAAGAACAACGACAGCAGCAAGCCAAGAATGGCTATTGGCAGAATGAACTTGACTCGCTTGGAATAGAACAAAAAGAAAAGAAAGAACTTAACGATGACGAAGAACTTGAAAACCTAGCAGATATTATCAAACAGGCAATGTTTCAGGATTATAAAATAGCATATAGTGAAAAAGGCGATGCTCATAAAGAAGAAGCACAATCAACTGTTACTGTTGGATGATTATATCAAAAAATCTATTTTTCTTTTTGCCATCATGAGATTCATCTCAATTTTCAGCTGCATTCCCCCGAACCCGCATCGATATTGTTTTTGAATGGATGCTGCTTTTGAAAAAGCGATTCAAAAAGAATGGCTTGTTCCCCTAGACTTTTGCTCACATTGCTTCTCCCCCTGATACTATATATTGACTATTGACGTAGCAGAGATAATGACTATTATGAGCCAATGGACAATAATACATCGTACGACGATATCCCTTTAAGTAAAGATTTTATCAATCGATGTATATTGCAATTATTATTATTTGTCAACAGCAAAACAAGTCTTAATCTTAGGGGCAGGATTTGGAGGATTAGCATCAGCAAACTTTATACGAAAAAGCCTTCCGAGAGAAGAATGTCAAATTACGGTCATTGACAAAAACCAATATTTTATGATGGGAATTGTAAATTTATGGATATTGAGCGGAAGCAGAAGATTGGAGGACTCTCAAATCCCTTTGAACAAGCTGGAAGATAAAGGGATCAGATTTTTGAATAATGAGATTACAGGCATTGATCCTTCTGAAAATAGCATTACTACTGCTAGAACCACGCATAATAAATTAGAATACGATTATTTGATAGTAGCTTTGGGTGCAGAACTTGCGCCAAAACTAATCGATGGTTTTGATGATTATGGAAATTGTTTTAACGTATATGATGCTCATCAAGTCCCAACTCTACGAGAAAAAATACTCTCTCTAAAAAGCGGTCGTATAGTGATATGTATAGCGGATATTCCATATAAATGCCCACCCGCGCCTTATGAGGTGTCATTACTAATTAATGATATGTTAATTAAAAATGGAACAAGGAATTCCATTGATTTGAATGTATATGGACCTACACCGATTTCATTACCTGTAGCTGGAGCAAATGTAAGCCGAGATGTTGTCAACTTACTTAATGACAACCATATTAAGTTTCACCCACTCCATAAATTAAAAAAAGTATTAGATAA
>JAICHI010000251.1 GCA_025922735.1 Nitrososphaeraceae archaeon
GACCAGGTAACAGGACAGAGCTTTCAGATAGATAGAGAGATAACAATAGATGACAACGCTACTACTGGTGCTGCGCCGCTGCCAGATATTACTAATGACAACTCTATGCAGCAACTCCTACCACAACAGGAGCTAGAAGAACCATCTCAGGTTTTAGAACCATAGCCACCCTTCTTCTAGCTTTTGTTCTTGGCTTATCTGGAGAAGATTTAGATTTCGATAATTTGCCATTCATATACGCATAGCCCATCTTGAGCATCTTCTAACCTTTGCATGGAGCGAAAAAACCAGCCTACCTGACCAAAATCAGCTTGTGTCTAGCGCCTTTTCCAGTTCCTTAATCATAACAGACATACGTATTGGCTTTCTCATGACCCCTATAATGCAACGCCGCTCCATAAGGTGACTAACCACAGCTTGTTCTAATTCATAAGCGCTGATTAGGAAGGTCTTTACACCATTTAGCTCATGTATCTTGCACGCCACAATGTCTCCGAGCATGTCACCAAGTTTATAATCAAGAAGGAGGACATCTACCTTCTTTCCTTTTTGTCTTTCTTCCATAAATTTCTCTATACAACCTCTTCCCGATTCTACGGCAAGAACATCATAGATCGGCTCCAAAGCAGATTTGAAAAGGTAAAGCAAGTCTACCTCATCGTCACAAACCATCACAGTCTTACGGGAAGACATGCCTGATTTGAAATAGCTGCGCTGCTAGTAAAGGTTATCTTAACTGAAAAGACTGAACGTATGATATAGTTCATTCTTATAGAATATTGTGACGAAGTGATTTATCTAGGCGCATTGCCCCATTGTCCTTAATTGTGTCTCAAAGACTCTCGAAGAGCACTAGTGTCTTAGTTCTTATACTGATTGGTGCAATAGCCATCGGACTTTCACTTATCTCATACCAGTTTTCTGCTATTACTTCAGATGAGATAAGAAAAATCGGTGCGCAGGACATAAGGTCTAACACGGAAATACAAGCCTATGACGTGGCAAATAATTTAAACAGCAATATAGAAGCTGTCGACAGTATTCTAGCACTCTTATCTGGCATTCCTGCTATAGAGAATCAAGATCTCGAAGGCTCTAAAGAGCTATTCTCTGATGCGCAAAAAACTACAAGCAATATTACTTCAAGCTACTTCTGGCTTGACAAAGATGGAAAGCTATTATGGGCCAATGCATTTGAAAATCAGACAATATATGAACAATACGCAGGTGGGGACAGAAGCTTCCGACCGTATTTTTCTGAACCGCGAGATACACTCAGACCATATTTTAGCAGTCTAATCGAGTCAGTTGATGGAGTGCCACGGCTGTATATTGCCCATCCCATAATTTTGGATACGGGCCAAATTAATAATAACAATAGCTCAGTCTTTAATGGAGTTGTCGCATCAGCCATTGACCTTGACGGGTTCGGTCAAGTTTTGCAAAGCCAACTGTCGACCAAGTATGGAAGCACGCTTGGTATGGTAGATAGAAATGGTCTGATTTTATACTCTAGCAATGCTACATACATAGGCAAGGACGTTTTTGGAGATGAGTTTCAATCTATCCTTCCACCAGAAATAATAGACAGGTTCAATTCTTTTCTACGAGTGTCACTTCAAGGAGAAGCCGGATCTGGAGATATTCCCGTTCAAGGCAGTACAAACACGATCGCATACCAGCCAGTTTCATTTAGTGGAGATAATTTTGCCGTTGTGTATATTGTAGCGACTCACAATATCCAAGGAATTGTAGGATCATTAATCGACCAGCAGAGGAATTTCAATTTGATCATAATAGGAGCAATAGGAGCCGTTGCGGTAGGTATTGCGTATCTTATTCTGATTTGGAATAGAAGGTTGTCAGGAATCGTAAAATCAAAGACAGCGGAGCTTGAGCAGGCAAACACGTCACTACAAGAAGCTGTTGAACAACTCAAAGATCATGACAGAATGCAACGTGAATTCATCAATGTGGCAGCTCACGAATTAAGAACACCCACTCAGGCTATCATAGGATATTCAGACCTCTTTTATTTAAGACCTGAAAGCAGAGAAGAAGCAATTAAGGCCATAACTAGAAACGCAGAACGTCTTGAAACACTAACACGCGATATTCTTGATGTCACAAGAATAGAAGGACACAGACTTGATCTTAACAAGGAAAAGTTCGACATATCTGAAGTAGTTGCTTCTGCTATTGAAGATATAAGGAGAAGGGTAGACGATAGCAATATCAAATTTGAATATTCTCCAAGAAAGATACTAGTAGAAGCCGATAGAATGCGAATTAGTCAGGTTCTCTCAAACCTGCTAAGCAATGCTATCAAGTTTACAAAACAAGGAACGGTTTACATTTCCGCAGAAAATAAAGATGGACAACTCGTAGTATCGGTTAAGGACACGGGCTCAGGGATTGACCCTGAAATCATGTCAAGGCTTTTTACAAAGTTCACAACCAAATCCCAGACAGGCACAGGTCTTGGACTGTTCATTTCTAAGAGCATTATCGAAGCACATGGGGGTAGAATTTGGGCTGAAAACAATAAGGACGGAAAAGGTGCAACATTCACTTTTAGAC
>JAICHI010000252.1 GCA_025922735.1 Nitrososphaeraceae archaeon
AAGTCTACTTGCCTGCATTTTTTTAGAAGCATTCAGGCGTCTAGAGCTGATGAGATATAGAGGAGCGCATGCGGCTGTGGTTTAAAAAGATGCGACGCCGCAAGTCAAGGCTGCAAACCACAATAAAGTATTGACCACCACCATGCAGTAGAGAATTCAACAATACCTCTCTTGCAAGATTTTGCTTTGATAATATATATAATACTCTGGAAGATAACACAACGAAAAGACAGATGCATTGACAAAGGTCTTAGAGGGGAAAGAGGAGGTACTGTTCAAATGATGAAGGTAATTATATTCTCACATGAATCTGATCTTGACGGCCTCTATTCTTCCGCGATCGGACTTATGCGCTATCCACAAGCAATGACAGTGTTTTTGGGGTACGGTGCTGAAAATTTCAGTAAACTTGGAAACTTTATTTACTCTGCAACTCGATCCTCTTCGTCGTCTGAGTGTGGACAGGTAGTCATTGCAGACCTTGGGCTCAACGACGAGTTGATCGAAACCTGCAGAAAGACATTTTCAGATGCCGTACTCAAGGGCTGGAAGATAATGTGGGTTGATCACCATCCTTGGTCGCAGCAGGCAATTGAGTCGGTCAAACCCTTTGTGGAAGTTGTGCTTGATGCTTCGGGAAGAAAATGCGCAGCAGACCTAATGTATGAAACACTTTTGCCCGGCAACACGCTAGCTGCAAAACTTGCAAGCATGGCTCATACCATGGACTTTTTCACAAGGGATCAGTATCTTACGCCAATATCGGAGCTAATACGCTACTATCAAACCTTCCCTGACTTTTATCCTCGGCTGTCAGATCTTGCAGTGAAATCTGCCCGGGGGATATTGTGGGATGTAGAGATGCAGAGTGACTACAACAATTATGTGCGTCTGCGTGATGAGGCAAAAGCGCAGGTCTTTGCCTCCATGCAGATAAGAGAGGCTGGCAGGTTCAAAGTAGCATATGCCCAGTCGTCTCCGTACCTCCAAAGCAGCCTATTTTCAGAAGAAGTATTTGCTAAGACAAATGCCGATCTAGTAATGCTCTATAGTACTAAGGGCAAAGTAAGCATACGGCGTAACAACGATGCAATTTCGTGCCGCAGCATTGCAGCTAACCTTCCTGAAGGGGGAGGCCATGACTATGCCGCTGGCGCAACCTTCACGAGCGACCCGGCAGATACTGCAGCGGTTATTTCGGAGCTTCATGCAGCTATAGCCAAAGCATTGGTTAGCATGTAATTACATGTGAACACTCAAATACTTTAAAAGATTATTTGCTGAGATAATATCACATGATAAAGGGTAAGGTCGCTTTAGTGACGGGAGCAGGTGGTGGTGTTGGAAAGGCAATTTCAAAGAGACTTTCTTCTGAAGGATGCAAGGTCGTCATGCTGGGCAGAAGCCGAACCAAGCTGCAAAAAGCGGCTTCTGAAATTGGTAACAAGAAGAATACGATGACAGTAATAGCAGATATTACCAAGGAAGCTGAGGTACTCAGCGCAATCGATCAGACGATCAATTCATTTGACAAGATAGACATCTTGGTCAATAACGCTGGCATAATAAACGATCCAATGCCCTTTCATGAAATGACTGAGGATCAGTGGGATGATCTTGTCAAAACCAACCTTTTTGGCACGTTTAAGATGACCCAGGCTGTAATCCCGGTAATGATGAAAAATGGGGGTGGCAGTATCGTCAACATATCATCGGTGCTTGGCATCAGAGCTATCCCTCGAGTGCCGCTCTCGGTGTACGCTGTGACCAAGGCCGGCGTAATAATGTTCACAAGGAGCATTGCAGTTGAATACGGACAATACAAAATTCGTTGCAACTGCATTGCTCCTTCTACTATCCGAAGTTCAATAATCGAGCCCTATCTCCAGGATGAAGAGGCTAAAAAAGTTCTAGAATCTACATTTCCTTTGCGTGTCATAGGCGAGCCGGATGACATTGCTGGAGCAGTAGCCTATCTCTGCTCTGACGACTCCAAGTGGGTCACAGGCACTATCATGATGGTGGATGGTGGTCTATCTGCAAAACAATAGCGGAAACCATTATCAGAATTGTTGTGCAACTAACTAGAGACGATGACAGATAGATCGAAAGAAAGCATCGATGCTGCAAAACATACACCCACTCACGATGCGACGCGGACCAATCGTGCGGTAGAAAAAGCAGCAAGAAACCCTGAATTTGTAAATCGCGCTTTAGCCCAGCTTGCAGGGCTTAAATTTCCGGCGTTTAAAAATAACATCATAGATCATGTCAAAAGCATCAATACTCTTGATGAAGAAGAAGAAGATATTGTTTCACTTTTTGAAAGCCTTGATGGCTATATTCAGTATCGCGATAAGTACCATGTACGAAAGGCATTTGAAGAAAATATCCCAGCCAAGAAAAGGGATTACGAGATAACCGACAATACGCGCGAAAACCCGGATGTTCGGGTCCGCCAAACCAGTGCCGATAGTAGCATCAAAGATCGGGAAGCTGTAAACGAAAGAGAAGAGCGCAAAGATTACCCAGAGGTCACTCCAACTGCTATGTCAAATTTCACCTGCGACAAAT
>JAICHI010000253.1 GCA_025922735.1 Nitrososphaeraceae archaeon
GGGGGCAGTTCGATCGACACAAGATTTTGTCCTTGATAGAACAGGAGTGCAGCTCAAACGCATTCATATGTGCTTAGCAGCGATAGAATTAATAGCCTGGCAGGATATTTTGGTTCTATTGTACCGCGGGGAACTAGAAGTTCAGGCCAAAAGAAAGGCGCTGGCGGTTTTGCAGGATGAAATCACAAAAATTTTGAACTCTTCAAGGGATTTATCAAGTCTGACCACTTCACTCGTCAAAGGAGACGAAATGAATAGCCATCAGTGTCTTGAGCGCATGAGCAAGACCGAGGAAGAGGTCGAGAACCTCTGTAGGAACATAACCCGCGACGTTGCCGAGATAGGCAGTCTCATGGCAAACAGGGAAGATATCTTAAGGACTGCTTATATCATTGACGATATTGCCGGCTACATCAGCGGCGTTGCATTCAGACTTGCCAATATGAAACCGATGACCTTAAAAAAGGGCTCATTTGACAACGACCTAAACCAGCTCGTCGGTATGGCTGTAGACACCATTTTCAAGTTGAATGAGATGGGCCGGGCTCTTTCAATTAATCCTCCAAATGCAATAGACACTGCGCGTGATGTTCAAACTCTTGAGCGTCAGGTAGATGTGAAGCACAGGGCTGTAATTATCAAGGCGCTCAACGAAATTTCAAATACAAAGGATCTGCTGCTGCTCAAAGATGCAGTTGAAGGCATAGAGGGAATGGTAGATAAATGTCAGGAAGCATCTGACTCATTTACAATTCTGGCACTGAGCATGTAAGAAATGATCAGTGGCAGGCTGGTTGAAAACCGGATAGTAGTCTGGGATGTTACCCATTCACGGAAACTTTTTGGCAGTGGCTATTATGGTAAGCCACTTGGAATCCCAAAGCCGAAGGGTACGGAATTTGACGCACCACTTGTGCTTGACCTCATAGAAGGATGCTATCTTGTTGAGAAGAACAAATTGGAAGTATTTCATATCGACGGCAAACCTGTTCCTTTTGCCAAGATAAAGAAAATATGCAAAGAGGAGTACGTCGACTTTGACGCTAAATACTTTGTTTATCATGACCTGCGGGACAAGGGCTACATTGTCACGCCGGGGATCAAATTTGGATGCGACTTTGCAGTTTATGAACAGGGACCCGGGATTGACCATGCGCCGTACCTAGTACAGGTGTTTAGGGCCACAGATGAACTTGCTGCCACCGGCATCGTTCTGGCTGGCAGGCTTGCAACTACCGTAAAAAAGCAATTCATTTTAGCAATCCCAAAAGTAAAACAGAAAAAGGTAGATTTCGTCGGGTTTGATTGGTGGCGTGCCTAATTATTATTAGTAGCAATTGCAGTAGCAGCGTCTGGATGTTGTTCCGCCTTTCCGTTCTGGGTTGGCAGATCAAATTTTACAAAGTTCTCTCCTGAGATCGTAAGTAATGCAGTGTACTTTTCTGAGCCTTGGTTAAGCCACCCTTTGTATCTAATGGAGTTCTTTACAATGTCGGCTATACTGGGTTTCTTCTCGTTTACTTCGTCATAGCACGATAGGATCTCGCCAAACTTGACCTCCCTCTGATTATTGAATTTTGTCAGGTAGTAAACAAAGACCGCTGCTTTTTCGTAGTGGTTGGCCGGCTTTTTATCGGTGTAGAACTCACGGAGCCCAACCTTGCTCTCATTTGCCTTAAGGTCTACTGGTATTGGGTGTATAGTTATTGCTGGTCTGGCAGAATGCTTTGTGCCGCTGCCGTTTGACTTGTGGGGTTGCGGAAGGGGCTGCTCAATCACAGCAGGAGTCTCCTTGTGTTGCGATAGTTCCGAAGGGAGCGCAGTCTGGGCAGGCTGCGCTTTCAATTCAAGACTTTGCTCTACGCCGCGGGTTATCGCTTCCTTTACCGCCATCTTGAAAATTTCTTCAAATTTTTCAAGGTGCTTATCCACAAAGCTCTCTTTTCCTTCAAGTTCAACCATTCCATCCCTGACGTTAATCGTAAACCTGGCTTCCGAATTTGTCAAGACGTGCTATAACATCTGGAAGTTTTTAATTAAGCTGTTGGTGTTGTGTGAGTCAGACTAGCAACAAGAGACATTTGACAGGAATGCCAATTGCAGCAAAAACTGTTTTCTTAAATATGTGCGGCATGTAGTAGCATGGATAACACTATGTTTGTGGTCAAGAGGCTTGGTAGGAATGGATTATGGAGCGCGGTGAGCCATATAGACAAGAATGGCTCATTTAGGGGCGAGGCTAAGTTTGAGACGCGCAAAGAAGCCGAGGAGTACCTGGCAGAATATCTTAAGAGGATGGGAAACCGTATAGTTGTAAGCTCCGAAGGCTCAGGGCAACTTAAGATATTTAAAGAAAAATAGACTAAAACTGAAGAACTCTCGCCTACCTTCTAACAGTTTTTGTATCCCGCAGTACATTGTACTTGGAGATATCATAATTTGGTAACTCAATGTAAGTTCCGTACAGTTGCTAAAATTATTATTCTATAATATTATTATATTACTCTCAGGCTTAGACCAAAAAAGCTTTATGTTAGGTATACTA
>JAICHI010000254.1 GCA_025922735.1 Nitrososphaeraceae archaeon
TGGCAAACCTTCGAATTCAAATGTGCTGATAATCCTCTCTGGGCGGGTAACTTCATGTTGCACTCCATGAAATGCATACTCATTTCTATCTTCATCACGATGGATATATCGCCACGAACCGCCATTGGTTGGCTCAAACTTTTCAAGTGTCATCTTTAGTCTTCGTGGCCCAAGCCATTGTACGTAAAGTTCTGGATCGGTGTATGCCCTAAACACGAGCTCACGCGGTGCGTCAAACCGCCGAGTTATCAGTAGTTCCTGCTTTCCCGGCTCTCCAGTAATTTTTGTTTTATTATTTTTTTTGCAAATTTTGTTTGTTCATAGGACCCCTATAGCAAACAACATAAAAGGCACTACTCCCCAAGGGGAGGCTTATTAATTAGAAAGGGTCACCCATAGTATTTGCCGAAACCGAAGCGAAACAAGATGGAAATATACAACGATATCCTTAGCGCAATCAACCTGGAATTAACAAACGGTGAGGCAAAACCTACCAGGGTGCAGTCCCTTTGCAACCTTGCCTACGATAAACTTGTCAAGTATCTAAATGAATTAGAAGTCAAGAAAATGATCATACAAGATCCGCTTCAAATAACCGAAAAAGGCCAAGATTTTTTGCAGGATTATAATCGGATCAAGGGCTTTGTCCTTGATATGGGCATAAAATACCTTGGCGTTTCAGAGAGGGAGATTTATGAGCGCTGAAAAAGCAAATTATCGCCCAATAAAGTTCCTCGACAGAATGGAAAGAAACAATCACATAGTCCTCCTGTACGACAACGAAGAGTATGCAGATTTGGTCATATCTCGGTATCTTTTGAATGGTCTGCAGAAAGGAGAGTCTTGCATTTTCTTTACTGCTGACAAACCTGAAATAATTGAAGAAAGATTATCTGCAGAAGGAATTGATGTCGATTCATACAAACAGACAAATTCTTTGCGTATCTTTCGCATTGAAAGATCCGATGCTGATAAATTTGATGCACTTGGCACACTCAAACATATAAGAGAAGAAGCCACGAAAGGCATGAAACCCCCATACAGATTTGTTGGCAGGACGATAATGGACACCGGATCAAAAGAGGGCATGAAATTGGGGCTGGTCGTAGAAAAAACAGGCCATGAACATTTTGAGGAATTTGACAATTCACAGTTGTGCTACTATGATATTTCTGGAATAGAGCAATCCAAGAGGAATGAATGGATCAGCGAGCTTTTAAAAAATCATCACCATGTAATTTATGCATCGGAACCTGACAGGGCTGTGGCATTTGAAACGATGCTACTTGAAGATGGAGAGTAGTAATTCAATGCAATTTCAGTTTATACTCAAATAGATGTTTGCGCTCGTCGGTCTGGTGATGATATCACTTGTAAAAGAAGCCCATAATATATAATACTGATAAAATTTTTGGCAGAAAATAACCTAAAGTGCAAATATTTAACAAGAAAAATTCTGTATCAAATGTTATCGCTAAAGTTTCTCATGTACGCATCAACATCTGCCTGGGGGAGGAGAACGATTCTTTATTTTTTACGTTGATTCAAATTCTTGAGCTGTCTGCTCTCGGCCTTCTTCTTATGCTCTTCTCTAACGTGGTGCAGCCTATCTTTTTCATGAATGAATTCTTTGCCGCATTCGTCGCATCTTACAATTGGGTGGTGGTGTACATGCCTTGCATGACTAATTAGTTCTACGTATTTTGCGAATTTTTCACCACATTGGTCACAAACATCTTTTTCTTTCTTAAGATGAAGAATACCCAAACTATATCTGTATAACCTGAAGTGGATAGCTATTAAAAGATTTTTTACTCTGCTTGCCCGGCCTCCTGTACCCAAAGCGCTTTATGTCGAACAACTCTCTAATGGATATGCAGCGCAAAGGCTGAGAGTGACCAGACGCGCTAGTCGGGAGCTGCATCGGACCGCACTACAAAGCCAAGATGTACCTTTAGTCTGGTTAAATTACAGAGTTTTTCCACGTCCATGCTTTGTTTAGTTCTACTTAAACAGACGCAAGTTGACTCTTTCTTTATCGGAGCAGGATATCTATTCCCTCTATCTTTTGGAATTTAAGGATTTGAATGAGAGACTCACGCCAGCTGATTCGGTGACATCGTAAGTGTAAATCTCATTTGGAGATATGGGCAGAGAATCAATTCCTTCGCTTGTACAAACAGGGCATATCTTAATCATCCTAGTTTCATAGAGAGTGGAGGTACACCAAAAACAGAACTGACAGATTTGAAAAAAGGAAACGTCGTGCGAGTGGTTGTGATAACCAGCTGGTTTTCTTTCTGGTTTCGGATTACCATTATCAGTGAATCGTAACTCAATCACTTTGGTCATGCTCATTTCTAGATCGCAGCACGCTGCCAGTTAAGATATATATGCATTCCCTAAGTAATTTCATCACAGACTGCTCAGAAAGTTCCTCTTCGCCGTTGTTCTCTAGCTTGTTGTGATATTCTAAGAAAAAATTGAAAAAATATCATGATTATTGTCATTATTACTATATACTCTCTATTGCTCAA
>JAICHI010000255.1 GCA_025922735.1 Nitrososphaeraceae archaeon
CTTGGTGCCAAAAATGCAGCGCTACTGACTATATTTAGTCATGAGAAGCATCATCATCATTGAACTTGACGCTCGTGCCACCTTGTTATAGATATATGACTCCCTTGCTAGCTAGTCCATTCAGAGTCCTTTTGTGACAGCTGTCGTAGAAGGGTTGTAATTACTGCTCAGCAGTGCGTGGATGGGGTACATATATAGCTCCACCTCTTTTTTCGTTCTCTACTTCACAGGATTGGGCCCCCTTCGTCTTCCTTACAACCATCTTGCCATAGCCTGCGTGCAGGCATATGGAGCCATCAAGATAAATCTTGCAGTAATAATCTAGGGCTAACCTAGTTTTTTCTATGCGGACAAGTTTGAGACTGCATCAGAAGAGGAGGAAATTTCTCTTATGCACTTCCATATCACTAATGTTGTTAAATTTCTTGTTGCTTATGCCGAAAAATTTTTCCTGCTGCGCCGACAGCAACGGCGGGTCGGCAAGTCTTATGAGACATAGGCTAATCTTACATTGACCTTACTGCACTTTTTTAAAGTAAACCATACTTTTTTAATCCTTATATCTTTCATGATGCACAACTTTAGCTGTTGGCTTTTGCAATGATACTTGTATGTGTGGACGGTTCAGAGTCTTCGATGAAAGCGGCCGACTATGCTATAGAGATGGCAAAAAAACACGAAGCTCAGCTTATCTCGTTATATGTTGTCGTATCGCAGCTTGGCTATGCATATTCATCTGGCGCTTTTGGACTTGTCACACCAAGCGCAATAAATGAGCTTTTGGACAAGTCAAAGCAAGAAGCACGCAAGTGGTTTGACGAGATTGAGAAAAAAGCTATGGCGCAAGGAGTCAATGTCAAGGTAGAAATGGTGGCTAGCCCAACTTCTATAGTACCTGCAATAGTAGACTATGCCGAGAAAAATAAAGTAGATCTCATAGTAACTGGCACAAGGGGGCGGCGCCGGTCGGGCTTGGCCAAACTTCTACTTGGCAGCGTTGCATCAGGCGTAGTGACTTATGCTAATTGCCCTGTTATGGTAATAAAGTAGTTATCACCACACTACTTTATCACTCGTCTTCCCTTTATTCTATCATGTATGCACAGAGAACAGCAATCGATCTGAAGATTATTCTACAGGCTTTATCATAGATTATGCATATGCTCAGAATAATGAGCAATCCTTCTAATACAATGAAAAAGCGAGAAAAGCTGCAAAGCAAGGGGGAGCAGCAAGAAAAAAACATACAAGCAAAACACACATGGAACGGACACCGAGCTGAGCAAAAGAGAGCCGAGTCAGAGAGAGGGAGCGCAGCACCAAAAGGCCAAACACTGGAGCGTGAAGTGCATGTCCACAGCTGATCGCAATTATACAGATGTTGAGCAATCAGGCATCGACTCCAAAGCCGAGCGTGTAGGGGATATCACTGGCGAGCCTCCAACAAATGAAGCTATGGATCGCAATAAAGCATCCAAGCTGGCAAACCTGCTTGAGGGCCTTGAATTTCCGGCGACAAAAGAGAAAATAAGGAATCATCTTAACGCAAGATCGCCTAGTATGGGCAACAGAATCAATGACGTAATTGAAGCAATCGAAAACAACTTAGATGACGACAGAGAATACAGCAGCGTTTATGATGTGGAAGTTGCAGCCGGTCTTGTAAAAAAAAGAGCTGTGAGCGAAAGACCCTATGCCAGGGACAGTGCGCTAAATATGGCCAACCGTGAAAGAGTTGAAGAAAGTGAAAGACAAGACCCATACACTAGCCACGAAAGAATCTCGGGCGCAAGCTCTAGAGATGTCTCGCCCAATACTCCAAAGGGTGAAGATATATAGTCTCACTTTTTGAAATAATTTATGTCCCCTGCTCTTCAAGCAGATTTTTGCCTTTTCCGGCTCAAGTAACATCATTACACTTTATAGTCTTCTTAGACGCTCAGAATGAGCAGATATTTTGGTTGGTTGCGAACGTCTTTGATATGATCAACAGCCAAAAAATCCCTTTAGCAAAGTACGCGGCAAGTAGTCGATAAGTGTTTGGACTCTACCAACTATGTAATCAAAGCGCTTGCAGTAAGCATGTGATCTTTGCCACCTGCAAGATCCCTAGTCAGTTTTTAGGTCTCCTTTTAATTTGACAAATTCCCTTGTGCTGTTAAGCTGGATGTCGTTGCTTCTTGTCACCATCTTTGAAAGTGTCGGTTTGGCATCCTTGCCAAGCCGCACAGCCTCCTTACCTTTTCTAAGAAAGGAAAGCGTTACCCCGTTGTCGGATAACTTGCGGGCAAATTCTGAAGCGGTTTTTAACTTGTCAAATAATCCAGTCTCATCTTCTGATATTCTAAAGATAGTCTGCTCTAGCAGATCGACTGCCAGTGTGCCATTGCTGATCGCTATTTTTACTGCAGGCTGATTTTCAAAGTTAATAGCAAGTGTGCCTTCTTTTGCAGACCTGAGCGCTTTGCTCAGCCAGTCGCTCAGCTGATCGTTTTTCTCAATATGCAGGTGACTATCGCCCAGCACA
>JAICHI010000256.1 GCA_025922735.1 Nitrososphaeraceae archaeon
TAGAAGGGTTCTACAGAGGTATTTTGCATTGAGAAGCATCTTTAAACTCTTACCTTAACGATCAGTAGACAAAGTAACCTGGTTCGATTAAGGTATTTCATTGATATTATTATCATATCCAGTACTTCCTAGCAGCAGTCTAATTCTTTTTTTCAGTGACTAAATAAGAACTTCGATAAAAATACTATGCGCACTTTTCTCGCTCAGAAACATGCTATATGTTTTACGACCATTGTGCCAGATAAGAAAAGCGGACCCATTGTGTTTGTTACTACATAGTTCTAAAACAATGCGTACAGTGCAACACATATAATTAGCGTCTAATCTTAAATATAAGATAATAGCACATAGTACTCAAGAATGTGAAAGAATGTCTTCTTCATTATTTGAAGATGTTTGTCAGAACATTATAGACCTAGACAAGACGATTAGATTTGCAGGTATAACCAATATGCGGAGAACCATAGTATCAGCAAAATACAGGGCGGGATTAGTTCCGTTGCTAACACAAGAAGAAACGATTGAATCTGTTGAGCATTCAGTCTTAAGGATGAGTACTAGGAGGCTAATGGAACCAAAGCTTGGAAAGACCCTATATTCTATAGCCTTCTATGAAAAGGTAAAACGGGCAGTTATACCAATAGGCAAGGATGGTGATTTTATTCTCGTGGTCTCATTTGATAACGAAGCTGACCCTGATCCAATAATTCGTAATAAAATCATGCCCCTTATCTCATACCATCAAATATAGCAAAATCTTGCGATTTTAGGTCATCATCATCGTCCTGCGAGGACTTGCAGTCTTTAATGGCTGTAAATGTGTCATCACGACGACTTCTTGATTAAGATAAATGAAATAACTCCATTGCTTTGCTTGGTACGAGATAGTTGTACTTTCATCAAACTTATTTTTTGAGTGAATTGATGATATGAAAATACATTCTATCCACTCTTGTAATTGAGGATTTTAGAATAAATGAAAAGAGAAAAAGATGCTAAGTCGGACCGTGCAGGGTGGAACAGAATAAGATCGAAACCTTCACTTTAGCGCTTCTAAAAGCACGTCGACTCGGGCCCACTCTGATATCGGTTCTTTGGAAGAAAATGCCCGGCGGTACACAGAACTATGAGTAGATATTACAATCGATATTTTTCTGCGTATCCCCTTAGAGCAGATTTGAATGCCTCCATCGGGGGCGTTACTATCCCTGCGCCAATCATGCCTATGCCCGGTTCCTTGTGGGCAATCGCAGTATCAATGACCGGAAGAATTCCTGTCTTGACGACCTTCCTGATGTCTATTCCTGTGGCAGTCCCCTGAAAATCAAAAAGAGGTATTAGAAATGTGTCATTCAATGCCAGTGTGATCTGTTGCATTTGTCGAGTATATCTTGATGCATCCTCAGCAGTGCCACCAACCAATGAAAGGATGGCAGGAGAGTTAGCCAGTGCAAAGCCACCAACGCCTGCAGTTTCGGTTATCGCGCTGTCACCGATGTCAGGGTTTGCATCACGGCTTGCAAAACGTGGAAAGTATAAGCCTTTGATAATACCTGCAGGACCTATGAACCACTTATTTCCAAGGCCGCTTACTTTGATACCAAATTCTACACCATTTCGTGCCATGACTGTTACAAGAGTGCTATGTTCAATTTCCCTAGCTGCATCCATTGTGGCCTTGCAGGCAGTCATCGCAAGGCATAGGAAGAATATTTCATTTGATGAAAAGTAACTAATTATTTGCGACAGCTGTTCTTTATCTTCAGCTGTTTCTATTAGATGAGGAAGGATTGACAAAGCAAATAGTGCAGTACCAGCAGCAGGGCGGTTGTGAAGCTCATCTCCCATATACAATGCTCTGGCCATTATAGACTTTAGATCGATTCCTATTCCTCCCTGTCCACGTATCTTGCCAAGAGCCCTTTCTATCGAGGGAGCCAATATATCAGTCCAAAATTGAAGAGATGCCACAGCTTCCTTGTCAAAAGCTCCAAATTGGACCTTCTGCTCTACAATTCTGCCATAGTTGACGTTGCCATATTTCTCATTCTTGACCACCATGACAGGCAAGGACGGCGATATCACACCTGCCATAGGACCAACTGCACTATGATCGTGGTTTGGAGATAGATCTATTTCTCCCTCTTCCACAAGCTTTGCTGCCTCTTCCCAGCTATTGGCCCAGCCTTCATAAATCATGGTTCCTACAATCGCTCCTCTCATGGGACCACACATTCTCCTCCACTCTATTGGAGGACCTGCATGGAATATCGACCTTCTTTTCATTCCTGGCAGTACTTCTATCGCCGGCTTTACGCCTACTAGAAAGGGTTTTGCAGTGAGAATTCTATTGATTCCCTCCTTGTTTGCAGATTCAATCTTGGCCTTGACATCTCCAGCTGCCACTACGATAAATCACTGGTCCGATTGATCCGCTGCACGTATGGATTTAAGTTTAATTCATTTATCCTCTACAATTTCTCATATATCACAAAACAGCAATAA
>JAICHI010000257.1 GCA_025922735.1 Nitrososphaeraceae archaeon
AAGAATAGCAGAATCCACACTTAATACAAACATGCGGAGTCCGTTTATAGCAATTCTTACAGACCCTGTATAGCTGCTGAGCAGTTTGTGCAAGAAAGTCATGCCTGCGTCCCATAGTAAAAAGGATATTTCAGCGTCTAAATAATAAGCCGTAGCTCACCTTTGGGGGGAGGAGGGGTTGCTCACTTTTAATCAAAGCCGTGGTATAACATGACGTGGAAGTAATAATAGAACATAAAGTAAGAGAAGTAGAAAGAGTGTTTGTGTTTCCGTGGCATAGCGAGCTGTATCATCCTACTGCTATTCTGCTGATGCTACTGCCGAAGAAAGTAGGAGAAGAAAGAGTGTTAAGAACAAAAGACCAGTAATCCTTGATTATTGTTTGTATGAACTTCTCCTGACTTTTCATATCTTTCATTACGAAGTTATTTTTATCACCATACTGATTGCCGATTGAGCAAGTGGCATGAGATACAGGAGCAGAACCGACATAATCAGCGAGATTTTAGATGCGGCAAATGGCGGTAGTGCTACAAAGACCAAGATAATGTATAGGGCATATCTTAGCTTCAGACAAATGAAAGAGTATTCAAGGGTTCTAACTGAAAACAACTTGCTTAACTATGACGCATATACTCAGACATTCAAGACTACTGAAAAGGGTCTAAGGTTTCTTGACACCTACAATCAGATGGATGGTATGATAAAGGCAGTGCCACAACTAGAACAAGTCTAGGTAGAGATAAGAAAAGAAGTCAGTAATCCTTAAGATATCTGAATAATCTTATAAAACATTGAACAAATCTATCATGAAGATAATTTTTTCTTGCATAACAATCCACCGTAATCCTATTTTAGTATCGGTGGTCAATCGCCGTGAGTCAAAAATGAGACACAGAAGCGGCATCGACATAATGGGCGAGATTTTAGATGCGGCAAATGAGAGGGGTGGTGTTGGAAAGAGTAGGATAATGTATAAAGCATTTCTTAGTTATGCACAATTGAAAGAGTATCTACCAGCTCTAACTGAAAGCAGATTACTTCGTTATGACATAGATACTGAGACATTTAAGACTACTCAAAAAGGTCTAAGGTTTCTTAATACTTACAATCGGATTGGCGAGGCGATGAAGATACCATCAATACGACAACAACAATTCAAGATGCAAGGAGGATGAGGAGGCCCCTAGTATGCCTCGTGAGCTTGATAATTAACAAGAGCATAACAGCTAGCTCTCAACAAATGAATATAGGACGATCATCTTCTCTTCAACGACTTTCTTATGAAGAGTATCAGGAATAAGCGCGCATCAGGGCAAAACTTAGGAAATACCCCGCAGCCTATTGCACCGGAATTATCCAAAATGTTTGATTTGATTAATCCAATCTGCGTATGGGATTAAAAAATGTATCACGCTGGACTGGAGTGCGCCTAATCTCTTTGATCAAAGTTGCAAGCTCCTGAATTGAAGTGCCTCCACCCTTCCCCGCAGCCTTGAATATTTCTTCAGAAAAAGCAGTTCCCACGAGATCGTTACCACCGTACGAGAGAGCCACCTGTGCAACTTTCTTGCCAAGCGCTACCCAATACACTGAAATGTTGTTAAGTACATCTGCCAAAAGCAGACGAGACACCGCTATCACACGAAGGTCATATGTAGACGGGCTTTCTGCTGTCACCAATCCCTTCTGTTCAAGCGGCGTATTTTCAAGGCTGAACTTGAGTGGGATAAACGTAGTAAAGCCTTTCGTCTTCTTCTGAAGCTCCCGGATCTTTATTATATGATCCACGATATGTTCTGGTTTTTCTACATGGCCAATCAGCATTGTGGAGTTACTTCTCAATCCCAGCTCATGTGCCTGACGAGCAGTGTCAAGCCATTCTTCGCCGGAACATTTCCCGATCACTATCTGTTTTCTAGTGTCGGCGTGAAAGATTTCTGCGCCGCCACCTGGAAGCGCGTCAAGCCCTGCACTCTTGAGTCGCGACAAGACTTCTTTGATAGAGTTTCTTGTCACCCGTGCAATGAAGAATATCTCTGCGGGTGTAAACGCTTTGATTGTGATCTTTGCAAATTCGGCCTTGATTGCTCGCATCATGTTCTCATAGTAGTCAAGCCCCAACTTTGGATGGAAGCCTCCAACGATGTGAAGCTCAGTAGCGCCAAGCTGCTCTACTGCTATTTTTGATCGGGAGACGATTTGCTCAGTCGACAATGTATAGGCATCATTTTCGTTGCCTTTTCTGTAAAAAGCACACAATGGACAGCTGGCTGCACACACGTTGGTGTAATTGAGATAGTATGATGCAACGAATGTGACAGTGTCGCCGCAGAACTTACTGCGAATCTTGTCTGCAGCTGCTCCTAAAAGGAAAAGGTTTTCCTCATTCATCAGCTGCACTCCGTCGCTGTATGACAACTGCTCCTCCTCGCCTGAAAGAGCCTTTTCTAGTGCAGGAGTTCCTCCGGATAAAGCATCAGTCTTTTGCAAAGGATCC
>JAICHI010000258.1 GCA_025922735.1 Nitrososphaeraceae archaeon
AAAAAATCCAAAAGAGGTGTAATGAAATGCAAGCGCATGACCATTATGAAGTATTCCCCTTGTTCTATCATGCTGACAACTCATGAATCCACCAGCATCCACAATAGGCCTGAATCTAAATCAAGCTTTCTCTTAGCCTGCAACAAAATTAGTCATCATCATCATGTTTCTAGGCAGCATCATCACTAGTAGTCGTGCCGAAAGATCTTCAATTTTACCCCTACTGGTCTAAAACACACTTCGTTCGCTGTTCGCACGCTTGGCGTTATCACTCATTTCTGATACTAGAGCAATGATATCTTTTGCAGGGTCGATCAAGATCTTTTTGCGCTCAGTTGACTGAATTTTGGTTTCTATTAGTGCAACATATTCATTGTAACTGTCCATCAATTCTTCTCTAGTGCTTCTGTACAGCAAATGCTCGGCTGTCAGAAGTTCCCTTACATCCTTTATCCACTCGTCGCCCTCTTCAACCGATAAAATGCCATCAGAAATCAAATCTTGTATGGCAAAGACAAGCTCCATTCTATCAATTGAAATTCTGGCATCAATCTCGCCTGTTTTGATCAGCCTTCTAATGTTAGAGGGCGTAAAGTCAGTGATCTTGCCAAATGTCGCGCCAGCGTTTTCAAGTCTGTCTATCCGCCATACCCTAGATATACGTGGCTTTCCGTACAAGAGATCGCTATATGTAGTAAACCTATATTCGCCGACCCTTGCTATGGTTTTTGCCTCTCTCCCCAGAATCTCGTCAACGCTCTTTGAAAGACCTTTTGATCTAGCGAGCTCGACAAGGTCATTAGCCATGTTCACAAAGTCTGTCATAACATATGCTACATATTCGTCGTAAGTAGTCCTGTCATGAAACAGAATGTCGCTCTCTCTGTCATCAATAAGATCCTTGTCTTGTGGAATATCTTTTGGTGCCAAAGGATGTAGATTAACAATGTACACCTCAAGTTCTGGAGTCCGGAAAACCGATTCCGTATTGCCTCCCCGGATCTTTCGTGAATATTCCATCCAATAATTTTTGTGAGCTATCAAGAGTTCACGCAACGGTGTGTTGCTGAGGTAGCCACCATCCCATAATTGGCGCATGGTTCCAGTTACCCTATCTTCAATTTCAGGATGGTCCAATGCGTATTTTCCTAGAGCACTTGCAAGCACTTGATCTGGCCCTATACCATCGTAAAAAACAACATGTCTATTTTCCGAATTCCCGTATTCTGAATACCATCTACCGTTAGCCCTTCCTTCTATTCCCTCTGCAATTTTGTTACGATTAATTGGAGCATCATGTTGCTTTTCGTAGCTATCAAAAACTACAGGTGTCGCATAATCTTGAATGTCGACACTTGTAAGAAGCAATCTTGGCTGCCCCTTTTCAAGACTTGTCTTTATTGGAAAATCTACAAACTTTGAAAGATAGCTCCTCAACTGTCTATAATCATATCGCCACCACGGCAAGAAATCGGTAAAGGGGTTGAGGAACTTGAAACCCCATTTCGGAAATGTTTCGTACATGTTTGGTACTCCACGTGGAGTAAAGGCAAACTCGAAAATTGACCAGAACGTTCTAGCACTTTCTGCATCAGCTATGCCAGAATCGACAGCATGCATGTAGTCCCACGAGCTGCGGAAAAATGAGTTCTTCTCAAATAAATCATCTGCAATAGTAGGGCACATAAGTCCTTCCCAGAATTCCAAAAGTTTTTCAGCAGAGCCTTCCCAGCTGTTATTATTCTTCATATAGTGTCCTACTAGAACCGTAGAATTTATGGCTCCTATTGAAGTACCTGCAATAATATCAAATAGCCTGCCATCTGTTTCCTCCTCTCGGCTGACTTTTCTATAGATCTGTTGGTAGGTGCCGACTTCATAGGCACCCAGCGCGCCTCCTCCTTGGAAGACTAGTGCCCTTTGACAGTTCAGCCTACGTTCTGACAATTATGCTCACACCGCACCTGCTTTCCATGGAAGCATGTCACGTGCAAGCCTAGCATTTTCTCTCATGGCATTATCTCGAGGGATTGTAAAGATAAGCATCTTGAAAAAGGTTTCCAAAATATGGTGGAGTGTGCAAGTACAATGAGATAGCCCTATTGACGAGGGAATAAGAGACTCTATCGGCCGAGGCATACAGCTTCATTAACCCATGGTTAATCCTATATCTTCTTGTTATCACATTAGTAGAAGCTGGGCTTCATCTATTGATATTATTGAAACAAAGGCGGACCCAGAAGGACTTGGCAGAAAAAACTTCAAAATTTACACTCAGACTACATGTTCCAATCAAAAACTATAGTTTACAATCCATGAGCGAAAGTTTGAAGGTTTTGCGATGTAGATAATCGCATCTTAGGCATTATCACTCCACTTTATATATGGACCTTCACTGCATTTGCGTGATTCTGGGTTTGGTTTGATTTGATTCCACCAATGAATATATGCCCATCTGTAAGGAAGTTGATATAGTATAGATGAAAGCAGCA
>JAICHI010000259.1 GCA_025922735.1 Nitrososphaeraceae archaeon
ACTCCAACGTGCCTCAGTGGAAGAATGCTATAGTCAACGACGCATGGCTCATGCTTGCCGCACTTGGCGCAGTCACCCGGAATGTTGAGCTTGGAACATGCGTTACAGATGCAATCCGCAGACACCCTTCTGCTATCGCGCTTTCAACCATCACACTCGACAGGATAACACAAGGAAGAGGCATTCTTGGTATTGGAGCTGGTGAGGCCCAAAACGTGGTTGACTTTGGAATCGAGTTCAGCAAGCCTGTCACAAAATTCAAGGAGCAGCTCGAAGTCATCGAACTGCTATTTGATTCTGATCCGGATCACCGCGTGAACTACAGTGGCGAATACTACAAACTGATAAACGCGTGTCTCCAGGCAAAGAGCATAAGAAATCCCAGGCCTCCAGTCTACATTGCAGCTGGAGCTCCGAAAACACTACAGCTATGTGCAGAATATGGCGACGGCTGGATCCCGATTGGCTACACACCAGAGCTCTTCGCCTATCATGCCAATGTTATTAGGGATCACGCAAAGAAGCGTGACCGGGACCTAACCAATTTCCAATTCGCAAATGATGTCGATATTTATTTCACAGACGATGGTGAGGAAGCGTGGAACAAGATGAAAAATGCAGTTAAGGTGAGTCTATACAAACCTGAGCTCCTCAAGGTGCATGACATACCGCTTGACTCTGACTTTGATTTCCGCAGATACTTCACTGAATATGCAATGAACAAACCGGAGCTAATGGAGCAGATGAAGCGCGCCGCCCTGAAGATACCTGACAGAGTAGCCCGCAGTGCAATTGGTGTAGGCAAACCTGACGACGTAATTGAGATGCTAGAGCGCTTTATCAAAGCTGGAACAAACCACTTTATCATTAGATTCTGGGGAGAGGGTTACTTTAAGAATATCGAGATCTTTGGATCCAAGGTTATTCCCTATTTTAGGGACGAGAACAGGAAGTGATATGTTGGCTGTTTTTCTCTCAAGGTCATAAGGAGTTATCAATATTCTTGCTTTTTTCATTTGTGCGTCAATGTGCGTGCATATATTATTATTATTATCAGAATTATATGCTCTTTTGAAGTATATTACTTACGAAATTCATTTGTTTATACTTACATGGTGTGAGGTACTCAAAAAGGATAACTAATGCACTCTACAGAAATGAGTCAAGCGAGAGCGTTTTCTCTTTTCGATTTTTGGAGTACCCTACGGCTTCGGCGTCAAATCCTATTCTCAATAACGCTTCAGCAAATTCTTTGGCAAACCCATGAAAAGTATAAACCTTTTCAGGCTTGCACTGCTTAACTGCCGATACCAGTTCATTGTAGTCACAGTGATCAGAAAGCGGCATGACATAGTCAAGGCCCATCATGTGCCTATAGCGACTACCTATTGCCCAGCCTGTGAACCCGATGGTCACTGCGCCGCATCTGTTCTTCATCTCTTTTAAAAAGGCGCACTTGGAAGACATAAGAGGGGCAACCATCACCCAAGGTCGGTTCTTTGTAAGAAGACCCTGCTCCTCCGCTTGTGAGTGAGTCATAACGCTTTCCAGTTTTACTCCAAGTTCAGAGTAAACTGAGTTTATCTTGGCAACGGAGTCATAGATAATAGGGTCCCAATGGCCGAACAGCTTTGTCAAAAGTTGGGCCTTACCAAGTGTATATCCCATCAACACAACAGGTATACCAAGATCGTACATTTCAGAAATTACTTTATTTGTCTTATGTATTATTTCAGATATCGGTGGAAAGACATACTGAGGCCGACCAAAGGTCGATTCAATTATTAACGTCTTGGCATGGGGCACCTTCGCTGGCTTCATGAACGCGCGCTCTCGCATTGATAAATCTCCAGTATAGTAGATGTCCTCGCCTATCAGGAGACCACGCGATCCCAAGATATGCCCAGTATCTATAAGCCTAAAGCCATCATACTTTTCGGCGGGATTACCAATTTTGTAGCCCCTCGCCTGTGCAATTAGAGTGGTCTCTTTTGATGCTAGCATCTGAGTTTTATTCTTCTTTTTTTCTACCCCACGCTTGTGAAGGTGGTCGACGTGAGCGTGAGATACAAAAGTAAAATGGCAATCGGCAGGGCGTGAAGGGTCAAGAGCGATTGCAGTATCTGTGTGGTGCACCATTATGCCTGACTGGCCAAGACTAACTTTCGCATTCATTAGAGCCGTCATGCTTAGAGGACATGAGTATTTTAAGATATAGATATAACAACTATGAGAAAAGCTAAAAGTAGCTTGTAGCCCGGACTAATCTATTATGCTTAGCACAGCAAGTCAGGGTGCGGTTATCGATATCGTATTTGAACTCGAAATATTACAAATCTGTTTGAGATCTATCTTCATGATGTCCACTATGTGATGTTAAAAAATCCCGCTACATGGTGAGAGAGTGAGAGTGAGGGAATGAGAGGACTTGACTAGCGATGTTTATGAATAGGCTGGCGACAAGTTATAAGACACTTGATCAAC